>JBBRJB010000322.1:0-4401 GCA_038220085.1 Burkholderiales bacterium | reverse complement strand
AGGACCTGGCCGACCCGCGCTGCAAGTCGGCCCTGGCCCTGGTGCACCAGCGGTTTTCGACCAACACCTTCCCTGCCTGGGAACTGGCGCATCCCTATCGGATGGTGGCCCACAACGGCGAGATCAATACCGTCAAGGGCAACTACAACTGGATGCGCGCGCGCGAGGGCACGATGCAATCCGCGGTTCTGGGGGCGGACCTGCAGAAGCTCTATCCGCTGATCTACCCCGGCCAGTCCGATACCGCTTGCTTCGACAACGTGCTGGAACTGCTCACGATGTCGGGTTATTCGCTGGCCCACGCCATCATGATGATGATCCCGGAAGCCTGGGAGCAGCATACCCTCATGGACCCCACCCGGCGCGCTTTCTACGAATATCACGCGGCGATGATGGAGCCGTGGGACGGGCCCGCCGCGATCGCGTTCACCGACGGTCGCCAGATCGGCGCCACCCTGGACCGCAACGGCCTGCGCCCGGCCCGATATATCGTGACCGACGACGACCTGGTCGTCATGGCCTCGGAGGCCGGCGTCCTGCCGGACATCCCCGAATCCCGGATCATCAAGAAATGGCGCCTGCAGCCGGGGAAAATGTTCCTGATCGACCTGGAGCAGGGCCGCATCATCGACGACAAGGAACTCAAGGACCAGCTCGCCGCCAGCAAGCCGTACCGGCAATGGATCGAGCATATCCGCATCAAGCTCAACGAGGTGGTCGGCAGCGAGAAGGACGGCGAGGACATCTCCGAGCCCGCCGAGCCGCTGCTCGACCGGCAGCAGGCCTTCGGCTACACCCAGGAAGATCTGAAGTTCCTGATGGCGCCGATGATGATGACCGGCGAGGAAGCCGTGGGTTCGATGGGCAACGACGCGCCCTTGGCGGTCCTGTCGGATCACAGCAAGCCGCTCTACAACTATTTCAAGCAGCTCTTCGCGCAGGTCACCAATCCACCGATCGATCCGATCCGCGAGCAGATGGTGATGTCGCTGGTGTCCTTCATCGGACCCAAGCCGAACCTGCTCGACATCAACAACATCAACCCGCCGTTGCGCCTGGAGGCCGATCAGCCGATCCTGACCGCCCAGGACATGGCCAAGATCCGTCACATCGAGCGTTACACGTACGGCAAGTTCAAGAGCTTCGAGCTTCACATCACCTATCCGGTCGCCTGGGGCAAGGACGGCATCGAAGCGCGGATCGCATCCTTGTGCGCGCGGGCGGTCGACGCGATCAAGTCGGGCTACAACATCCTGATCGTCACCGACCGTCGAGCCAACCGCGACAATGTCGCCATCCCGGCACTGCTGGCGATGTCGGCAATCCATCAGCACCTGATCGACAAAGGCCTGCGGACCAACGCGGGTCTCGTGGTGGAGACCGGATCGGCGCGGGAGGTTCATCACTTCGCGGTGCTGGCGGGCTATGGTGCGGAAGCGATCCATCCATACCTGGCGATGGAGACCATCGCCACCATGCATCAGCAGTTAAGCGCCGACCTTTCGCCTGAAAAAGCGACGGCCAACTACATCAAGGCGATCGGCAAGGGGCTGCAGAAGGTGATGTCCAAGATGGGCATCTCCACCTACATGTCCTACACCGGCGCACAGATCTTCGAGGCGGTCGGGCTCAATCGCGACCTGGTCAACCGCTATTTCACCGGCACGTCGTCGAACATCGAAGGCCTGAGCGTTTTCGAGGTCGGCGAAGAAGCCTTGCGCATGCACCGCAAGGCTTACGGTAACGACCCCGTCCTCGCCACTGCGCTGGAAGCGGGCGGCGAATACGCCTATCGCGTGCGCGGCGAGGAGCACATGTGGACGCCCGACGCGGTGGCGAAGCTGCAGCATTCGACCCGTTCCAACAATTTCCAGACCTACAAGGAATACGCGCAGCTCATCAACGACCAGTCGCGTCGCCACATGACCCTGCGCGGCCTGTTCGAGTTCCGTTTCGACCCGGCCCAGGCGATTGCACTCGAGGAGGTGGAGCCGGCGGCGGAGATCGTCAAGCGCTTCTCGTCGGGAGCGATGTCGCTCGGCTCGATCTCGACCGAGGCGCACGCGACACTCGCGGTGGCGATGAACCGGATCGGCGGCAAGTCCAACACCGGTGAAGGCGGTGAGGACGAAGCCCGCTATCGCCAGGAGCTCAAGGGCATCCCGATCAAGACGGGGGACACTCTTGCATCCATCATCGGCGCCGATGCGATCGAGGCCGACGTCCAGCTGAAGGACGGCGACTCCCTGCGCTCGCGCATCAAGCAGGTCGCCTCCGGCAGGTTCGGCGTCACGGCGGAATACCTGGTGTCGGCCGACCAGATCCAGATCAAGATGGCCCAAGGGGCCAAGCCGGGCGAGGGCGGGCAGTTGCCGGGGCACAAGGTCACCGAATACATCGCACGATTGCGCTGTTCGGTTCCCGGCGTCGGACTCATTTCGCCGCCCCCGCACCACGACATCTACTCCATCGAGGACCTGGCGCAGCTGATTCACGACCTTAAGAACGCCAACCCGCGGGCCTCGGTGTCGGTGAAGCTGGTATCCGAGGTCGGCGTCGGCACGGTGGCGGCGGGCGTCGCCAAGGCGAAGGCCGACCACATCACCATCGCGGGTCACGATGGCGGCACCGGCGCAAGCCCGCTGTCGTCGCTCAAGCATGCCGGCACACCCTGGGAGCTGGGCCTGTCGGAGACCCAGCAGACGCTGGTGCTCAACCGCCTTCGCGACAGGGTGAGGATCCAGGCGGACGGACAGATGAAGACCGGGCGCGACGTCGTGATCGGCGCCATCCTGGGGGCGGACGAGTTCGGTTTCGCCACTGCCCCGCTGGTGGCTGAAGGCTGCATCATGATGCGCAAGTGCCACCTGAATACCTGTCCGGTCGGCATCGCCACCCAGGATCCGGTCCTGCGCCAGCGGTTCAAGGGCAAGCCGGAATTCGTCGTCAACTACTTCTTTTTCGTCGCAGAGGAAGTGCGTCAGTTGATGGCGCAACTGGGCATCCGCAAGTTCGACGATCTGATCGGCGCCACCCAACTGCTGAACACGAAGCAGGGCATCGAGCATTGGAAGGCGCACGGTCTGGACTTCAGTCGCATCTTTCACGCACCGGATATGCCCGCGGAGGTGGCGCGCTACTGCGTCAGCAGCCAGGACCACCGGTTAGAGCAGGCTCTCGACCACGTCCTCATCGAAAAAGCCCGGCCGGCGCTGGAGCGCGGCGAAAAAGTCAGCTTCATCGTGCCGATCCGCAATGTCAACCGGACAGTGGGCACCATGCTCTCCGGACAGCTGGCGCGGCGATACACGCATGCAGGGCTGCCGGACGAAACCATCCACATCCAGTTCAACGGGGTGGCCGGCCAGTCGTTCGGTGCCTTCCTGGCGCACGGCGTGACTCTGGACCTGGTCGGCGACGCCAACGACTATGTCGGCAAGGGGCTGTCGGGCGGCCGGGTCATCGTGCGTTCGCCCAATGATTTCCGCGGCTTCGGTCCCGATCACATCATCGTCGGCAACACTGTGTTGTATGGCGCCATCGAAGGCGAAGCCTACTTCAATGGCGTCGCCGGCGAGCGGTTTGCTGTTCGCAACTCCGGCGCCAGCGCCGTCGTCGAGGGGACCGGGGATCACTGCTGCGAGTACATGACCGGCGGAACAGTGGTCGTGCTCGGTGGTACCGGCCGCAACTTCGCGGCCGGCATGTCCGGTGGCGTCGCCTATGTCTACGATCAGGACGGGCAGTTCGCACGCCGCTGCAACACCTCGATGGTGGCGCTGGAGCCGATGCTGAGCAGCGCCGACCAGGAAGCCGGCGTCGATCGGGGAATCTGGCACAGCGTCGGCAAGGGCCGGCCGGCCGAATGCGACGAGGTGATATTGCGACGCCTGATCGAGGCGCATTTCCGCTACACCGGCAGCTTCCAGGCGCGCGAGATTCTCGCCTCCTGGCCGACCATGCGCGCGAAATTCGTCAAGGTTTTCCCGCTCGAGTATCGGCGTGCGCTGGCGGAACTGACGGCCGCGCTGATCGCCACCGATGCGGCACGGCGCTGCGGCGCCCCTGCCATTGCAGTCAAGTCGAAATAGAACAGGGCATTCGATGGGCAAGATCACCGGGTTTCTCGAATTTTCGCGGCTGGCCGAGGCGAGCCAAGCGGTCAAGCCGCGCCTGACGCACTACCGCGAGTTCGTCATGCGACTGGACGACAAGCAGGCGTCGCAGCAGGGCGCACGCTGCATGGATTGCGGCATTCCTTTCTGCCAGACCGGCTGCCCGGTCAACAACATCATCCCCGACTGGAATGACCTGGTGTACCGCGGGGACTGGCGCCAGGCAATCGACACGCTTCACTCCACCAACAACTTCCCGGAGTTCACCGGCCGTATCTGTCCGGCG
>JBBRJB010000321.1:0-4406 GCA_038220085.1 Burkholderiales bacterium | reverse complement strand
AAGCCGTCCCCGAGCATGTTCACTGCAAGCACCGTCAGCGTGAGGAAGGCGCCCGGAATAAGGATGTTGTGCGGCAGCAGCTGGAACATGCCGCGACCCTCCGCCATGATGTTGCCCCAGGTCGGCGTTTCGGGCGGAATGCCGACACCGAGAAAGCTCAGGATCGCCTCGAGCAGGATCGCGGAGCCGCAGATATAGGTGGCCTGCACGATCAGTGGTGCGATCGTGTTGGGCAGCACGTGCCGGTAGAGGATCTTCGGTGTCGGCGTACCGACGGAGATGGCCGCCTCGACATAGGGTTCTTCCCGGATGGAAAGGACGATCGAGCGCACCAGCCGCACCACCCGCGGAATTTCAGGAATCGCGATCGCGACGATGACTGCCAGCAGGCTGGCGCCGGAAAGCGAGACCAGGGCGATCGCCAGCAGTATTGACGGGATCGCCATGAGGCCGTCCATGAAGCGCATGACGATGCTGTCGAGCCAGCGGTAATAGCCGGAGACAAGCCCGATGAACAGGCCGATGGCGACCGACGTGACGGCGACCAGGATGCCGACGATCAGGGACACCCGGGCACCGTAGACCACGCGGCTGAAGATGTCCCGGCCGAGGGTATCGGTGCCCATCAGCACCACCTTCTTGACGCGCTTGCCGTCGTCGTTCCGATAGCTGATTTCCTCGCCCGGGCCCTTGTTGCGCCCGGCCGGATTGATGGCCGTGGGATCGTCCTTGGTGATCACCGGCGCCGCCACCCCCATCAGCGCGATCAGCAGGATCAGGATGATTCCGAGCACGACCGAGACGTTCTCGGCAAGCCGCTTCCAGATCGACGCCCGGGGCCGCGCGGGTTGCGGGTCGGCCCCGGCCAACGGGTCTGCGAGGAGGTCGCCCGGGGTGTCGCCCGGTTGCGAACTGACGGCGGCTTTCATCGACCCCTTCCCATACTCCGACAGGCTCCTAGTAGCGGATCCGCGGATCGAGCACGGTGTAGAGCAGATCGATGACCAGGTTGACCAGAACGTAGGCGACGGAAAAGAGCATGATCACCGCCTGCACCGTGGGATAGTCCCGCGCCAGCACCGCGTCCACGGTCAGCCGGCCCAGGCCGGGGATATTGAAGACGCTTTCGGTGACGACCACGCCGCCGATCAGCAGGGCGATGCCGACGCCGATGACGGTGACGATCGGCACGGCCGCATTGCGCAGCGCGTGTCTCAGCACGACCTTCATTTCCGGCAGGCCCTTGGCCCGTGCCGTGCGGACGTAGTCCTCGTTGAGGACCTCCAGCACGCTGGTGCGGGTCATGCGCGCGATCAGGGCGATATAGATCGTTCCCAGCGCCAGCGTCGGCAGCACCAGGCGATGAATGAAACCGCCGAATCCATCGGCAATGCTCTGGTAACCCTGCACCGGAAACCATCCCAGCTTGACCGACAGCAGCCAGATCAGGCTGTAGCCGGTCACGAACACCGGTACCGAGAAACTCATCACCGAGAACGCCATGACGCCCCGGTCGATCCACGAGCCCTGCCGGTAGGCTGCCAGGGTGCCCAGCGGCACCGCGAGCAGGGTGGCCAGGGTGATGGTGCTGATGGCCAGGGCAAGAGTCGGTTCGATGCGGTCGATGATCAAGGTGACCACCGGCCGCTTGTAGAAGAACGACTCGCCGAAATTTCCGGTCAGCATGTTGCCGATCCAGATGAAGAACTGCGAGAACATCGGCTTGTCCAGGCCGAGGTTTTCGCGGATCTGGGCGATGTCCGCCGTGGTGGCGGAGTCACCGCCGATCACGGCTGCCGGATCGCCGGGCGTCAATCGCAACATCATGAACACGATCAACGCGACGATCAGCAGGACCGGAATCACGGCGGCGATCCGCCGGGCGACGTAAACCCACATGAAAAGCTATCGCCCCTCTACTCTGACTTCGTTGCGTCTGCGGTAAGTGCAGCTTGCGGTGACTACTTCTTCTCGACGTTCCACAGCACGACTGCGGGCGCCTCGAGGACACCGGAGACGTTGGTGCGGTGAGCCAGCGGCTGATACCACTGGCCGAGGAACACGTGGGTCGGATACTCGTTGACCACACGATTCTGCACCGCCTGGGCGATTTCCTTCTGCTTGGCGGGATCGGTTTCCCGGGCGAAGTCGTCGCGCAGTTTTTCGATCTGCTCGTCGCACGGCCAGCCGAAGTTCGCCTTGTCGCAGGATGCGTTCACGAACGAGGTCGACACCGGGTTGAGGACGTCCGCCGAGACCCAGGAGGTCAGCATGGCATTCCAGCCACCGGCCGACGGCGGATCTTTCTTGGCGCGGCGCGCCACCACCGTCTGCCAGTCGCTCGACTGCATGTCGACCTTGAAGCCGGCCCGCTCCATCAGCGACTTCGCCACCGGCGCCAGGTTGGTCAGCACCTGCAGGTCGGTGGAATGCAGCAGCACTACCGGCGTGCCGTCGTAACCCGCCTCCTTGAGCATCGCCTTGGCCTTGTTCATGTTGGACTCGAGCTTGTCCTTCATGCCTTCTTCCGAGCCCAGCGGCGTGCCGCAGATGAACATCGCCTTGCAGACCTTGTAGTACTTCGGATCGCCGATAACCGCCTGCAGGAAGTCCTCCTGGTTGAACGCCTCATAGAGCGCGGCACGGATCTTCGGGTTGTCGAAGGGCTTGTGCAGCGTGTTGAAGCGGAAGGCGTACTGGTTGCCCAGCGGATTCTGATCGATGATCTTGACGTCCTTGGACTTCGAGAGCGTCGGCAGGAGGTCGTGACGGGGCTGCTCGATGAGATCGATCTCCCCGGCTACCAGCGCGTTGACCGCCGTCTGCTGCTCCGGCATGCTGATCCATTCGACCCGGTCGACCTTGGCGACGTGCCCGCCGGCAAGGCCTGAAGGCGGTTCGTCGCGCGGCTTGTACTTGTCGAACTTGACATAGACCGCCTTGTCGCCGGGCTTCCATTCGTCCACCTTGAACACGAAGGGGCCGGATCCGACGTACTCCTTGATCTGTTCACCACCCGGCGTCTGGGCCACCCGCTTGGGCATGATGAACGGGACGTTGGACGAAGGCTTGCCCAGCGCCAGCAGCATCAACCCGGTCGGCGAGTTGAGGGAGATCTCAAAGGTCTTGGCATCGACCGCAGTCATCGCCTTGACGAAGCTCATCAGCTTCTGGCCGGTCGCATCCTTGCTGCCCCAGCGCTGCAGCGACACGATGACGTCGTCGCTGGTCACCGGCGCACCGTCGTGGAAGACCAGTCCGTCGCGCAGGGTGAAGGTCCACTTCAGCTTGTCTTCCGAAACGGTGTACTTGTCCACCATCTGCGGCTTGACGTCGCCGTTGGCGTCCGTGGTGAACAGCGTTTCATAGATCATGTACCCGTGATTGCGGGTGATGTAGGCCGTGGTGAAGATCGGGTCGACGATCTTCAGGTCCGAATGCATCACCGCGCGCAAGGTGGTCTGCGCCTGCGCCACTTGCGTCGTGAGGGTGCCTGCTGCGAAAAGGCCGGCTGCTATTGCGGTGGTGACGGCGCCGCGGGCCAATGAGGAGGCAACGACGCTGCCCTTGAAGCTTTCGACAATTCTCATGTTGCTCTCCATTCTGAAGTGGTGCTGCAGGCGACGTCCGGACTGCGCGTGCCGATGACTGCGTATCTCGATGAGACCCGGTGGGCTATTGTGCCGCCGATCGAGTCCCTGTCAACAGGGCGCACGGCGTCGACGCCAAGGTGTCGCCGCCTCGTACGCGGCGCCCGCGCGGATGCACAACGCTTCGCCATGGTGCGGCGCGACCAGTTGCAGTGCAATCGGCAATCCGCTTGCGCTGTGCCCGCATGGAAGCACGATGGCGGGTTGCTGACTCAGATTGAACGGGGTCGAGTAGGGTGTCCACCAGGTCCAGTCGAACCATGCGAATCCGGCCGCCGCTTCGGAGGCGGGCGCAATCAGGCCGGTTTCGAACGGCAGGACGGCAGTCGCCGGAGTCAGCAGCAGGTCATGGCTGAGCGCGAGACTTCGCATGGCTGCCGAGATCTCCAGGCGCTGGCTCTGCGCCTGGAGGAAGTCCGCCAGAGTGTAGCGGGCGGCATCCTCCATGGCAGCATGAAGCCCGGGGTCGAGCAGTGCGCGCTGCGGTGCCGGCAGCTTCATCAGCATGTCGCGCGCGCTGGCCATCCAGTGGACCATGAAGGCATCGTGGCAGTCGGGGAAACCCGGATCTTTCTTCTCGACCACGGCGCCAAGCGACTCGAGCATTGCAGCAGCCGTGTCGAGCGCCTGCGCGATCTCCGGGTCCAGGCAATCGACGTAACCCAGTGTCGGGCTGTAGGCGATACGCAATCCCCGCAGGTCCGTCGGCGCAGCGGCGATGCCGGCTGCGGCGCCGGCAAAGTCGTGGTCCGCCGG
>JBBRJB010000320.1:0-4408 GCA_038220085.1 Burkholderiales bacterium | reverse complement strand
GACTCGACAACCTGGCGGATCTCAAAGACTACGCGCGCCACTCGAAGGCCTGGGTGTGTGCCTCGGAAACCCTGGCCTACACCCACGCCTTCCGGGAATACCTGGAGACCGGGGTTGCCGGCGTGGTCATGCTCGACCTGTCGTGGTGCGGGGGCGTGTCGGAAGCCCGTAAGATCGCAGCAATGGCCGAAGCCTGGCACACGCCGGTGGCGCCACACGATTGCACCGGCCCGGTCGTTTACGCCGCTTCCTGCCATTTTTCAATGCACGCGCGCAATGCGCTGATCCAGGAGTCGGTCCGGGCGTTCTACACCGGCTGGTACACAGAAGTGGTCAGCGGCCTGCCGCTTGTCCAGGACGGCCAGGTACGGGTCTCTGACGCGCCAGGGCTGGGACTCGAACTGCTGCCGGAGGTCACCAGTCGGCCCGACGCGATCGTGCGGGTTAGCCGCTGAGGAGCCTGTCGGAGTACAGGCTCCTGGCCTACCTGCCGATGGTGTAGAACTCGGCGTTGGGCATCATGCCGCTGAAATTGGCGAGCCGGTTCGACAGAGCGAAGAACGCCGCAATCGCGGCAATGTCCCAGATCGCTTCGGCATCGAACCCATGCCGCAGCAGACCCTGATGGTCCTCGTCGTCGATGAGCGCCGACGAGGCGGCCACCTTGCAGGCGAAGTCCAGCATCGCCCGCTGGCGCGGCGTGAGCGCGGCCTTGCGGTAGTTGGTGGCGAGCTGGTCGGCGATCAGCGGATCCTTCTGGTAGATCCGCAGGATCGCCCCGTGCGCGACGACGCAGTAGAGGCATTGATTGAGCGCGCTGGTGGCGACCACTATCATCTCCCGCTCGGCCTTGCTCAGCGCGCTGTCCTTGAGCATCAGGGCGTCGTAGTAGGCGAAGAAGGCACGGAACTCCGCCGGGCGCCGGGCGAGCTTGAGGAACACGTCGGGCACGAACCCGGATTTCTCCTGGACCGCCATGATCCGCTCGCGCAGGTCCTCCGGCAGCGTCCCGAGTTCAGGCAGCGGATAACGCTCCGCCGACGCCACCGGCGTCCCGGTCTTCTTCTTCCCATCCTGCTGCGTCGACATCACTTTCTCCTTTCGTCCGGTTCACGCCCTGCCCAGAGGTACCGCCAGTACGTGCCCTGCGCCGTCAGGCACGCCAGGATCAGCCCGTTGCGGCCATCGAGGAAACCGAAGCGCAGCAGGTAGCCGCGGACGAAACTCCAGATGGCATGCGTCCAGGCGCTGAACGCGCCGCCCTTGCCGCGCGCGCGCAACTGGATCGCACCGGCCCGGGCATAGCGGTAGGTCTTCTCGCGCGCGTCCTCGATCGAGTCCACGCTGTCGTGTAAAAGGATACCGGACAGGTGGCCGAGCGGCTCGCTGCAGACGACCCGCTCGTGAACGAGATCGTCGGTGAAGCGGCCACCCTCGCGGCGAAAGAGCCTCAGCACGCGGTCATTGCGCCAGAGCCCGAAGCGGATCGTCTGGCCGCAGAAACGCGAGCTGCGGTTGATCCAGTAGCCGTTGGCCGCCGGCTCGTCCGGCGAATCGACGATGGTCTGAACCGACTGGCGCAATGCCGCGGAGACCTCCTCGTCCGCGTCGATCGAGAGTACCCATGGATACCGGCAATTGCCGAGCGCGCGGTTCTTCTGGATCCCGAAGCCGGGCCAGTCGGCAGTGACATGGACTTCGGCACCGAGCCGCTGCGCCACCGCGACCGTCTCGTCCGTGCTGCCGCAGTCGACGACCACGATCTGATCCGCGAAAGCGACCGACTGCAGGCAGCGCTCGATCCGATGGGCCTCGTTCTTGGTGATGATCGCTACCGACAGTCTGCCGCTCATCGGCGGCTCCGCGGCAGGCCAGGCGCGGTACGGGACGGCAATGCGGCCCGCAGCAACCAGGCGTTCAGGAGAAAGAACGCGACCACCGTGATCTGCCGGTCGAACATGTCGTCGGTCAGGGCGAAACCGGCGAAGGCGGTCGTCGAGACCAGCGCCGCGTAGGCCGCGGGCGAACCTGCGCCGGCACGGATCTGGCGCACCAGGCTGTAGGCCGGCGCAAGAAACATCAGGAGCAGCGCCAGCAGCCCCGGGACCCCGGCATGGGCGAAGGCGGCCAGATATTCACTGTGGGCCTGGCGGTAGAGGAGCGTCTCGGACCCGGCAATGTCGCCGATGCGGATCTGGCGGTCGAGTTCTTCGCTGAAGCGACCGAACCCGACGCCTGCCAGCGGCGCATGCAACCCGGCGCGGGCCGCCGCCTTCCAGAGCGTGAGCCGTTGCCCGACTTCTGAGTCGACGTCGCCGCGCAGGTAGCGCTGGATCTGCGGCTCGATCTGCGCAAACCGCTCCTGCATGAAGCTTGCGGCGACTATCGTCAGCACCAGCGCAAACGCCACCATCAGGGCGGCAGTTCCCCGCCGCGTGGTCGCACGCCTGGCAATCACCCCGCCGCCGTTCAACGCCCCGCCGATCGTCGCGGCGCTCCCGCGGCGATGACGCAGAGCCAGGCCCAGGCCGAGGGCGATGACCGCCATGAGAAAGCCGAGAACACCCCCGCGCGTCTGGGTCAGGGCCAGCCCCAGCATCCCGCAGAACAGGCCGGCCAGTCCCAGCACCCGGGCGCCGACTGCCCCCGCGGTCAGCACGAGAACCAGCGACAAGAGGGCCTGAAGGGCTGCCAGATCCCCGAACTTGATCGCGCCATTGCCGAGCGGTCCGCCGCCCAGCCAGCCATAGGGCCGCGGGTAATCGAGGAAGTGGACCTGATAGAGCGCCAGGACGCAAGTGCAGATCGCACCGATTGCTGCCGCAGGCAGCAGCCATCGCCGCACGTCCGGAATCCGGTTGGGCACGCCCGAGAGAGCCGCGCCGAGCGTCAGCAGTCCGATCAGGATATGGCTGCCCAGGCTCACCGGAGCCGCGCCGGTTGCAAGTTGTCCCGCCAGCAGCAACAGGTAGATCGCGGCCGGAACCACCAGCACCGACATGTGCCGGAAGCCGTCGCGGGCATCCTGGCGCCAGTGGTGCCATCCGGCTGCCAGCGAGGCAAAGCAGGCCAGCGCCGCCACCGGAGTCGATGCCCCCGGGACCGCGAGCACGGAAATCAGGAACAGCGCGACCAGCATGTGCGCAGCCATGTCGAGACGGGTCGGCATCAACCGCTGGGGCCCAGTCCGGGGGGATCGAATCGTTCTCCCGGCGTTCGCTGGCGCAGTCCCAGGTCCGCCAGGACCACCCCGCTTCGGCGGGCCGCGAGCGCCCGCTGACGATTCTTCTCCGCCGCATCCCGCGGCCGCTCCCGGTGCCACAGGTGCAGCACGGCGGTGGCGAAACGACCCGACTTCACCTTGATCCCGGCATTGATCAGCCTTATTGCCAGGTCGGAATCCTCGAACCCCCAACCCGAGATCTGCTCCTCGAAACCGTTGATGCGCTCGAAATCGTCCCGGAAGACCGCCATGTTGCAGCCGCGCATGTGCAGCCAGTGCAGCGGCCGCAACCGCCGCCAGGCATGTCCCGGCAGAGTCACCAGCGGCCACAGACGTTCGACGTCGCCGCGCAGGCGCGCGCGTGCCCAGTCGGCGAGGCCCCAGGTCACCGGGTCGGCCACCCCCTGCTCGACCGCTTCGGTCAGTCGCGGTGACAGCAGCATACGGTTGCCGGCGACCGCGCAGCCCGCTTCGGCCAGCCGCCGGTGCTCAGCGATGACCGCCGGCCGCAGCAGGCAATCACCGTCGATGAACACCAGCAGGTCCGCCTCGGCCTCGCCGGCGGCGCGGTTTCGCGACGCGGCGGCGCGAAACCCTTCGTCCGGCTGCCACACGTGGCGCAGCGGCGCGCCCAGGCGATCGCGCCAGGTGGCCACCACCGCGGTAGTGCTGGCATCCGAGCCGTCGTCAGCGATGATCACCTGTTCCGGCAGCGAGGTCTGGCGAGCCACGCTGTGCAGCACGCGGTCCAGCGCCGCCGGCCGGTTGTAGGTCGTGAGAATCAGCGCGACGCTGGGCATCAGGACGCTCTGCCGTTGCCGGCAGCGATGAACGGAAACGGGGCGAGACTCAATTGACCAGCTCACCGCCGGCATAAAGCCGGGAGTAAAGTCCGGCGCGCGCCATCAACTCGGTGTGCGTGCCCTCCTCGACGATGCCGCCACCGGCCAGGACGACGATCCGATCGGCCTTCTCCACCGTCGAGAGCCGATGGGCGATGATCAGCGTCGTCTGGCCTTTCATCAGCCGCTCGAGTGCCGCCTGGACAAAGCGTTCGGATTCGTTGTCGAGGGCTGAGGTGGCTTCGTCGAGGATCAGGATAGGCGCATTCTTCAACAGCGCACGCGCGATCGAGAGCCGTTGCCGCTGGCCGCCGGAAAGACGGATGCCGTTGTCGCCGATCAC
>JBBRJB010000319.1:0-4409 GCA_038220085.1 Burkholderiales bacterium | reverse complement strand
GCATCGTGCCTTTCATCCAGACCGACGTGGCGGTGAATCCGGGAAATTCCGGTGGTCCGCTCTTCAATTCGCGTGGTGAGGTGGTGGGCATCAACTCCCAGATCTACAGCCGCACCGGTGGCTACCAGGGCGTCTCTTTCGCGATTCCGATCGAAGTGGCTACCCGGGTGAAGGACCAGATCGTGAAGACCGGCAAGGCAACCCACGCGCGCATTGGTGTGACCATCCAGGAGGTGAACCAGGACTTCGCCAACTCCTTCAAGCTGGAGAAGCCGGAAGGGGCGCTGGTGTCGAGTGTCGAACCCGGTGGTCCGGCGGACAAGGCAGGCCTGAAGTCCGGCGACGTCATCCGCGAGGTGGACGGCAACCGGATCGTGTCCTCGGCCGAGTTGCCTGCGCTTCTGGGCATGAAGACGCCCGGCGACAAGGTCAGCATGGATCTGTGGCGGGACGGCAAGCCGGTGACGGTCACGGCAATGCTTGGCGATGCAAGCAATCGCGGTGAAGCTGTGGCCAGTGCCGAGCCCGCCGGCTCGAAGGCCAAGCTGGGACTGGCGCTGCGGCCACTTGAGCCTGGCGAGCGTGATACAGGAGGGACGGGTGGACTGGTCGTCCAGCAAAGCAGTGGACCGGCCGCGGCCGCGGGCATCCAGCCCGGCGACGTGCTGCTTTCGGTCAACGGCAAGCCCGTCAACTCGGTCGAGCAGGTCCGCAGCCTCATCGAGAAGTCCGAGAAGTCCGCAGCCCTGCTGATCCAGCGCGGTGACGACAAGATCTTCGTGCCGGTTCGCTTCAGCTGATCCGGAAGTCCGGCGACATTGCGGGCGCGGCGCCACTCAGGCCCGCGCCCGTTTTCCTGTTCGGGCAGTGCCGGATCGGTGACCGGGACTAGAATCGGCCTACGATGAAATACAAGGACTATTACGCGGCGCTCGGGGTCGAGCGTGATGCGACCGCCGAACAGGTCAAGAGCGCCTATCGGCGCCTGGCCCGCAAGTTTCATCCGGACGTCTCCAAGGAGGCCGGCGCCGAAGATCGCTTCAAGGAAGTTGCCGAGGCCTACCAGACGCTTCGGGATCCTGAAAAGCGTGCCGCGTACGATGAACTCGGCCGGCCCCGGCCAGAGCAGGAATTTCAGCCCCCGCCGGGTTGGTCGCAGAAATTTTCAGGCGGTGCAGAGGGTTTCGAAGATGTCGACCTTGCGGATCTCTTCGCGCACTTCGGCCGCGCCCGATCGCGCGCCTCGCCGTCCCGTGAAGAGATGCGTTTCCCCGGCCAGGATTACGAGGTGTCCACCGAGGTGACACTGGAACAGGCAGTGGCGGGCGCAACCCTCAACCTGAGCCTGAGCGTACCCGAACCGGATGCGCGCGGGATCAACCGGCCGGTACCGCGGACCTACGAGGTGCGGATTCCCCCCGGCACTGCCGCGGGCCAGAGGCTGCGCCTGGCCGGCAAGGGCGGGCGCGGCTTCAACGGCGGGCCTGACGGCGATCTGTATCTCACGATTGCCTATCGGCTCCATCCGGTTTTCCGGGTCCAGGATTCGGATCTGTATTTCGATTTGTCGCTGGCGCCCTGGGAGGCCGTCCTGGGCGCCACCGTGCAGGCTCCGACGCTGAGCGGAAGCGTCGAGCTGCGCGTGCCACCGGAAACGCCGGCGGGCCGCAAGATGCGGCTGTCCGGCAGGGGCCTGCCGCAGCGCGGCGGTCCACCCGGTGACCTGTTCGCGGTTGTCAGGATCGTTGTGCCCGCAACCGTCACCAGCGCGGAACGCGAGCTTTACCGGCAGCTGGCGGATGTGTCACGATTCAATCCGCGTGCTGCCGGATAGTCGGAGGCCCAGCCAATGAAAGCAGAAAGGATCGATGCGGTATGGTTGGAGGAACACTACCTGTTGACGATGGACGATCTGGGTGACCGCTGGGGCATGGACACGGACCAGCTGCACGAGCTGATCGCGCATGGTGTCCTGGAGCCGGTCGGCGGCCGCGGGGGCAGTGGGGGCAGAGGCCGCTTCAGCCTCGAGACCGCGGCCGTCGCCCAGGTTGCCTGCAGGTTGCAGCATGACCTGGAACTGGACGCCCACGCCGTCGGTGTGGTGCTGGGACTCCTGCAGCGGGTCCGTTCCCTGGAGGACGAGCTGATCCGGCTCAGGGCGAGCCTGGCGGCGGAGCCGGCGGACGGAGATGCCCCTGAAGCCGACGTCACCCCCCTGAAGAGGACTTGAGCCCGGGGGAGACCGCGTCGCCGGCGAGCGAGCGCAGGCTGACGCCTCTCATCGACTCGGCCAGCGCCCGTTCCTGATCTGCGATCAGGCGCTGTAGCGCGTCCGGCAGGGGCAGCAGCGAGACGCCGAAGGACTGCTTCTCGCCGGCGGTGCGAACGGCCTCGACGATCTGCCAGGCCGAGATCGTGGACAGATCTCGCAGCGGCAGCCAGGCGGGTGGGTCCGCCCTCGTGGGTGTCAGCATTCCTTTGTCAGTCATGACGTCGAGCACCTGCCGGGCGGCATAGGCCGGCACCGCGAGCTGGCGAGCCAGCTCCGGCAGCGACAGCGGCGGCGCGCCTGCCGTGTGCCGCTGCGCGATCTGCTGCATCACCAGCAGCGCAAGCTGCTCGCGCAAGCGTGGGCTCAGCGCGGGCTCGCCTGGGCTGACCACGACGTACTCGCCGTGCTGGATATAAAAGGACACGCTGGCGCCGATGAGCACGATCAGCCAGCTCAGGTAGATCCAGATCATGAAGAAGATCAGGATTGCGAAGCCCGAGTAGATTGCGGTGTAACTGGCGGACTGCGCCACGAAACTGGCGAACGCCCAGCCGGCGGTCTGCCAGGCGATCCCTCCGACCAGCGCGCCGCCCAGGGCCGCACCCCAGCGCACCCGCGTGTTGGGGATGTAGATGTAGATGAAGGTGAACAGGCCGATGATCAGCGCGTAGGGCGCGAGCTTGCCGCCCTGGACTGCGATGCGCCCGAAGGGTTCGATCGCGAGAAGGTCCTTCACCACGCCGATACTGCTGGCCGCCGCCGTTATTCCCAGTGCGGAAAACATCAGCAGCGGACCCACCAGCAGCACGCTCAGGTATCTGCTGAAGCGGGCGCCGAAGCTGCGCGGCTCGGGCACATGCCAGATGAAATTGAACGACACCTCGATCTTCTGGATCAGCGAGATCGCGGTGTACAGCAGCAACGCCAGGCCAAGGGAACCGAGCACGCCGACGTTCATGTTGCCGATGAACTCGATGATCTGTGCGGTGACCTCGTCGCCGCGCTCGCCGAGCGGTGCGAGAAAGCGCGCCAGCGCCGGTTCGATCTGGTTGTGCACGCCGAACGCTTTCAGTACCGAGAAGCTCAGCGCCAGTAGCGGCACGATCGACAGCAAGGTGGTGTAGACCAGGCTCATGGCGCGCAGGGTCAACTGACCGAAGGCGACGTCGCGCACGATCACCACCAGAACGCCCAGGGCGCGATATGCCCACGCGCGATAGCCGGGACCATGCGCCCGACGCGCGCGCGCTGCGCGCTCCTGCAGCGCGGCCAGCTGGTACTCGGGGTTGAGGTTCATTCGGGATCCTTGTAGCTCGGTCCGGGCAGGCGTAGTCCGAAAAACGGGTTCCGAGCGTGGGGTTTACTTCAAAAGCCGGATGCTGCATATTCACCGGGTCGTCCCGATTACCGCCGGTGAATATCGAAGCGCTTGGTGCTGCAGTCTACTCAAAGAGGTCGTTATGCGGAACTCGTTGATGCCTTGCATGCTTGCCTTGCTGGTTGCCTCCTGCGGCGGCGGCGGCGGGGGCGGAGGTGGTGCCCCGGTGTCTTCGATCAACGGCACCGCGGCAGTCGGCGCGCCGCTGGCCAATGCCGCAGTCGAAGTGAAGTGCCGCGCGGGCAGCGGCACTGCGACCGCCGATGCCACCGGAAAGTTCGTGGTCCTCGTCACGGGTGCACAAGGGCCTTGCCTGCTGAAGGCGAGCGGGCAGGGTGCGGTGCTGATTTCTCTGCTGGCCGGCAGCAGCGGCAATGCCAACATTACCTCGCTGACCCACCTGCTCGCGGCCCGCCTGCTTCATGCGCCACCGGCCGCCGCATATGACGCCGGCAGCGACGCCAGTTTCGCGAGCATTTCCGAGCAGGGCATTTCCGCGGCCCAGGGAGAGATCACCGCGGAGCTGCTGCGAGTGGGCGCCCAGATGCCGTCTGTCAATTGGGTCACGCAGCCTTTCACGGCAGCGCCAGGCGACGCGATGGATGGCGCGCTGGAACTGATCAGGATCCGGCTTGCGGAGCAGAACAAGACCCTGGATGGGGCCGCGGCGGAATTGGCCACCGGCCCGCTCTCGAGCGTCACACCGCCGTCCGGAAATACCCCCACGTGTATGCCCGGCATGATCGCCGGTTTCGACGG
>JBBRJB010000318.1:0-4413 GCA_038220085.1 Burkholderiales bacterium | reverse complement strand
CTGACGTCCTTCATCTGAAAATTCGCCACCAGCGTGGCGCGGCCCGACTCGCGGGCCTGCGCCTCCGACAGGCCTACCCGGCCCAGCGGCGGATCGGTGTACATCGCGTAGGTCGATACCCGGCCGTCGGCGGAACGTGCGCCGCCGTTGAGATTGGCCAGCACGATCTGGCCGTCCTGGTAGCTGGTGTGGGTGAAGGCACCGCGCTTGTTGATGTCGCCGATCGCCCAGATGCCCGGCACATTGGTTTCCAGCTTGCCATTGGTGGGCACGAAGCCGCGCTCGTCGGTCTCGCCCCCGACCGCAGCCAGGTTGAGGCGCTCGGTGTTCGGGCTGCGCCCGGTGGCGACCAGCAGGTGCGAGCCTTCGACTCGCTGTCCACTCACCTTCACGGCGATTCCGGCATCGGAACTCTTCTCCACCCGCTCGACCTCGTTGCCGGTGTGGAAGCGGATGCCCTCTGCCTGCAGCATCTCGGTGAGGGCCTTCGAGACCGCCTCGTTTTCGTGACCGGTGATGCG
The DNA here is from genome assembly GCA_038220085.1 of Burkholderiales bacterium. GTDB lineage: Bacteria > Pseudomonadota > Gammaproteobacteria > Burkholderiales > Burkholderiaceae_E > Lautropia. Next base: position 3,892 of record JBBRJB010000318.1, on the reverse strand, counting down.
CGGGCCGGCCTCGATCACGGTGACTTCGCTGCCGAGCCGGCGAAAGATCTGTCCCATTTCGAGGCCGATGTAACTGCCGCCGATGATGATTAGATGGGTTGGGCACTCGCGCAGCTGGAGCAGGCTGACGTTGTCCAGGTGCGGCACGCCATCGATGCCCGGCAGCGGCGGGATGAACGCGCGGGTGCCGGTGTTGAGGAAGACCCGCGCGGCCCGCAGCGCCTGATCACCGGCGGTCAGCTCGAACCGGTCACCGGCTCGGCCCGCAAAGGCGCCCCAGCCCCGCAGCAAGGTGAGGCCGTCCTGCCCGGTGATTGACTTTTCCAGCCCCGCGCGCGACTCGTCGACCCGCTGTTGCATCCGCCCCATCGCGGCCACGAAGTCGATTTCGACCTTCCCGGCCTGGATGCCGAAGTCGCCCGCACGACGCGCCATGTGCGCGACCCGCGCGCTTTTGCGCAGGGTCTTGGTCGGTGTGCAACCGTAATTGACGCACGAGCCGCCGACCAGCCCCCCTTCGATCAGGGCAACCTTCTCACCGCGCCCCGCCAGCGTCATGGCCAGGGTCGGTCCGGCCTGGCCGGTGCCGATCACGGCGACGTCGAACTCGATGACGGGCTTGCTCTTGCTCATGTGATGCTCCTCATGCCTCGATCTTCACGCCCTTCCAGAACGGGCAAGGTCTTGTCGAGCGAGCCGAATCAGGGGCGAGCCCGCGAAATCGACACGTCTCGCGACGCTCCCGAGCGGCCATAGACCCAGCCGAGAACGGCGCTGTCCGATCCGACTTCGTCTCTCGTGTAATGTTCGAGGGAACCTCGGGTCGCGCAGCCTCAAAGAAATTGATTCCGGAGCAATTTTCATTCCCGAGAAGTCGCTTTTCGCGGTTACTTTTGCAGTGACTTGGCCCAGTCGGCGATCGCCGCCGCCGCATGACCGGGCTGTTCGAACACCGCGGCGTGCGACGCGTCGGGAATGATGGCCAGCTTCGAGTTCGGAATTGCTTCTTGCATGCGCCGCGAGATCTCGAACGAGTAAACCGCATCGGTCAATCCCACCAAGATCAGCGTCGGCACCTTGATCTGACCCAGCATGGAACTGGCGTCGGGGCGTTTTGCCAATGCGACCGCGCCGCCGATCGCGCCGTCCTTGCTCGCCTGCTTCATCACGGTCTCGAGGTAGTCGACCACGGGCTTTTGCTCCATGCGCGTCTGGCCGGTCAGCATGTCAGGCAGCAGCGTCTTGATCACTGCATCCATATTCCCGGCGCGGATCATCTCGGCCACGCCGTTCCACAAGCCCGCCTCGGCCGGGCTCGCAGCCGCGGCGATGGTGTCGATCAGGATCAGGCCCGAGAAGCGCTGCGGCGCCTCGCGGTACATCGACAGCACGATCGGCCCGCCCATCGACATGCCGCCGATGATTGCCTTGTCGATACCGAGCTTGTCCATGACGGCGAGCGCATCCTTTGCGTAGACTTCGACCGAGTCGGGCGTTCCAGGCGCCTCGCTCTTGCCGTAGCCGCGGTGGTCGAGCGTGATTACCTTGTAGTCGCTTTGCAGCGCGTCGCGCACCCGCGCGAACAGCGCACCTGACAAAGGATAGCCGTGTAACAGCAGCATCGCGGGCCCGTTGCCGCGCGCCTCGTAGAAGATGCGCGCGCCGTTGACTTCTGCGAATTCACCGCTGCGTTTGGCCGGCGCCTGCAGCGCCGATACCTCGGGCGCCTTGAGGCTCTTGTCGACCAGCATGTCACCGCTTTGCGCGGCCATCGCAGAGGTCATCAGCAACGCCCCGCCAAAACCGGCGAGTCGGGTCAGGAAGCGGAACGGAATGCGCATGACTATTCCTTCAAGTGTTGGAGGTTTCGCTATGGCAATCGCCGTGCCTTGACCGGCCGATCCTGCGCCCCAAGGCCGGCGGCGCCGGTCAGGCCGAGGATAGCGGCGCCGCTCTGTCAAAGCAGGGCTGCCTGAGAATCAACGCCGGCTGCTTTGCGACATCGCGATCTCGTACGAACGCAGCCGCGCCGCGGAGTCGAAGGTGCTGCACTCCGAAACACCCAATCGATCGTCGGACTCCCTGACGACGCGAAGGGCGGGCGTGCCGGCGGCCGCTCGAGCCGCCCTATCACCTGCCCAGCAGGCCGGTATGCAGCGCGGTGACGGCCACCATTCGGTGCAGTCCGATCCGCTCGAGAAAGCGCACAAGGGCCTGTTCACCTTCGGGATGGCCCATGGCGGCGGGCAGTGTCGACGCAAGCCGCCTGGCCTGCTCGGCAGCCAGATTGTCGATGCGCGCCGCGCATGCGGACAGTCGCCCGTCTTGTGCCAGCGGCGACAACTGCGTCCACGCCAGCGCCAGAAATGCCGGCCAATGACCAAGATGACGGTAGATGCTGACAAGAATCGGCGTGTCGTGCGTGCTGCACAGTCCGTTCAGTCGCATGACGAGCGTGGCGGTCTTCTCATCGAGATCTTCGAGCGTGAGAATCGGGGCGAGCACCGGAAAGTCCGCGGGCGCCCCGGGGGTTGGCTGCCGTGATCGGGTTCCCACGTCGGTGTTCGACCGCTGCGCAGGCGCTTCGCCGTCTTGCTGCCTGGCACCGCCGACACCGAGGAGTGCGGTCGCGGCAACCAGGTTTGACGCGTTGCCGCGATCGTAGGATCCGACGATCGCGGCGATTGCACGACGATCGGTCTCATCCAGTCCCACGCATCGGAGGACCTCGTTCGGCAGCGGTGCTGTCACCGGCAGCAACGACTGCGTTGCGGTACGCAGGCGATCGGCACACTCGCCGACCGCGCCATTCGCGTAGGCGGGACCGAGCACCGACCACGCCCACGGCAGGGCGCCGTCGATCGTGGCGAGATGTCGCCAGATCAGGTTGACGATGCCGACGGTTGCGTGGATTTCGGCGTAGATTCTGGCGATGTCGTCGCGCGCGTCCTGTTCGGCAACTGCCGGGACCGCTTCGGGTGTCGTCATGGTTGTCCTTGTCGGCCAGCCGGCGCATCATCGATTGCATGCTGCCGGTCGAACCCCGGGCGCGTCACGGCTTGATCTGTCCGCGGACCTCGCCAGCGGGATACTGGGCGCTGTGAACATTGACGTACAGGTTGCCGGCCTTGTACGCCCCGAACTGCTCCTCGGTCAGCTTCGCACCAGGCGGCACCGACCAGGCGCCCTCGCCGGAACGAGTCAGCGGCACGATGACCGGGCCGTTGGCGCCGCGCGGCGCCAGATGGATGTGGGCCATCGTCGGCGTAAAGCCGGTAGTCGTGACGCTGCCGCTGACGGTGCGATCCGGCGAGACGGCGATGGTGCCACTGCCCGATCCCTTGGTTGCAGTGGGCGGCACTTCTTCGGCACCGCTCAGCGTCACCTTCGATCCCTCAGAAGCATCTCGACCCGTCATCCGCTCGATCGTGCTGCAACCGGCCGTCGAAATGACGATGCCAGCGGCACCGATTGCCGCTATCGATTTCCATACCCTCAAGGACTGGTTCATGTCTGCTCTCCGTTAGGCGCCGCGGCTGACTGGAGCCGCAGCACATGCTAGCGCCGTTCCGGTTGAAGCGGGTCCGAATGCCTTCGGTTCGGATGTGGCGATTCAAGAGCAACGCTTCTCGGCTACCCGCGGCGGTGACCCAGGAGTCGGTGATGGCAGAGTCAGCATCAGATGGTGGCAACTCGAAGATGGTCACAGGCTTGTTCAAGGACAGCCAGACTGTCGAGCGACGCGTATGAGGTAGTCTCCCAGCGGGGCTACGGAACAGCGGACATCAACGTCCTCATGTCCGATGAAACTCGTAGAGGCTACTTCTCGGACGACCGGCAGGTCAGGACTGAGCTGGGCAGCAAAGTAGAGGAGGGTGGTGAAATGGGCGGG
>JBBRJB010000317.1:0-4413 GCA_038220085.1 Burkholderiales bacterium | reverse complement strand
AGGCGGGCCATGCGGCTCGGACTTGGCGCCTCCGGCCGGTGGCCCTTAAGCTCTACCCAGTCGCCACCGTTCTTCGCTGGCGCGAACGCGAGTTCGATCAGGCGTACGCTGCGGACGGCCTGGGCGAAGCTGCAGGCGACCGCCTCCGTTCCCCGCAGCGCGGCAACGAAATTGCGGGTGGCGCCGCCCGGCGTCGCATCGGCGTCGAAGTGCTCCGCGCGCTCGGTGCGTTCGGTGATGCAGTCGAGGGTCCAGCCGATCGGCACGGTCAGCGGCCGCCGCAATTCGATCAATCCCTCGTCGCCGAAGATCCTGACTTCGTCCCACATATGCCACCCCTCCTCGACGCAGGTCAGGTGGCATTCGAGTTCGTCGAACTGCAACTCGATGAATCCGCCGTGGTCGCTGCGCTGCGGCGAAGATTCCCGCAGGCGGCTGCGCAGGCGCGTCGGCGAACGATCCAGCAGCCAGGGAACCAGGTCGGCCATATGCGTTGCGCGACCGGTGTACGGGCCGCCACCGCCGAGCGCCGGGTCCAGGAACCAGCCCGCGCGCTCGTAACCGAGTTGCACGGTCTGCACATAACGGGGCTGTCCGATGCGGCCCCCGCGGATCATCTCGCGAGCGCGCTGGCAGTTGCGGTCGAAGCGCCGGTTGTACGCGACCGCGTTCAAGAGCCCGGCCTGATCCGCCCGCCCGGCCAGACGGATCGCGTCAGCAGCGCCCATGACGAACGGCTTGTCGACGAGTACCGGCAGGCCGCGATCGAGTGCGGCGTCGATGTGCCCGGCATGCAGGGTGTGCGGCGTGGTTACGAGGGCGAATGCAATCCCGGCAGTGGCCGGCAGCGCGTCCAGTCGCGCACACACGCTCGCGCCATGACGGGCGGCCAGCGCCAGCGTTTCGGCAGAGGGCGTCGGGTCGAAGATCGCGCCGATCCTGACCGACGGATCCTCATCGAAGGCGGGGACGTGATAGCGCCGTGCGAAGGCGCCGCACCCGATCATCACCACGGTGATCGTCATGGCAGCAGTTCCTGTCGTTGGCCGCTGCGGGCGGCGCGGTAGGCGGCATCGATCATCCGCAGCGCCCGCAGGCCGTCATCGATCGTGATCGGCGGCGCGGTACCCTGAAGGAGGCAGTCCGCGAAGGCGATCGCGTTCTGCTGGTGGAACTCCCCGAGTTTGAATCGCGGCGTCAGCGCAACTGTTTCCCAGCGCGGCAGTGAGCCTGCGGCCGGTGGACCATTGCGGCGATGGATGCGCACGAAGTCCCGGGAGGTGATGTCTCTCGACGCGAGGTCGACGCCGGCGACAAGGACCGTGCCGCCGCTGCCGTACATTTCGATGGACACGTCGGCAGCCGCAAACGCAAAGCTCGCGGTGAGTTCCGCGAGCAGACCCCCGGCAAAAGTGTAAGTGGCGATGCCGAGATCCTCCACCGGCAGGCCGAGCGCGGCGTCGCTGATCACCGCGGTGACGCTTTGCGGCATGCCGAAGAGCCATCCGAGCAGGTCGGCGCCGTGGATGCCTTCGTCCAGCAGCGCACCACCGCCCGCCAGGTCCGGCTGCACATACCAGCGATGCCTGAATTCGGGATCCAGTCCGTAGAAATGACCGTGGCGGATCCGCACCAGCGAGAGCCGGCCCAACGCCTGGGTGTCCACCAATGCCTTGAGATAGTGTGAAACCGGGTCGAAGCGCTTCGGGAAACTCTGCATGAAGAGGACCCCGTGCTCCCGGACGGTCCGGGCGATCCGGTCGCCGTCGGCGAGCGAGGCGGCGATCGGCTTCTCGGTCAGGACGGCCAACCCACGCTGCGCAGCCTCCTGAATCAGCGCCGGATGACGAGCAGTCTCGCTGCACACAGCCACCGCGGAACAGACCGCGAGCAGCGCGGCGAGGTCGGGATAGTAGGCCACGCCGTAGCGCTTTGCCGCCTCCTCGCCCCGCGCGCGATCGTCGTCCCAGACGCCGGCGAGGAGGCCCCGAGCGGTGAAGGTTTCACTCCAGAAGTTGGCATGATAGTGGGCGAAGGAAAGCATCCCGATTCGGGGCAAGACAGGAACTCGCTGATCAGGCATCGGGCACCTCCACGGCTGCAGCCATGTCTACATCATCCGTGTCACCGGTGTCGACAACGACGCGGGCGCTTGCCTGCCCGGCGGACCGGCGGATCGCTTCGACCACTTGCATGCCGGCGAGCGCCTCCTGCGCCGTATGCCCCCGAGGCGACGCGCCGGTCACGCCTGCCAGCCAGTCGGCATGGAGACGGCTGCCCGGCGGTGTGGCTGGCAGGTCCGGCAAATGCCAGCGCGGGCCGAAGCGCGACGGCGCCCAGACCGCCAGATGGCCGCGCTCGGTACGCAGCCACATCGTGCCCCCCTCGCCATAGAGCTCGAGCCGGAATCGGTCGCAGCCTTGCGTCTCGATCATCGACATCTCGTGACTGCCCAGGAGCCCGTCGTCGAAGGCGTAGCTCGCCAGCGCGGTATCGGGAACCCGGACCGGCAGGGTCCGCCCGTCCTTCAGGCGTCGCTGCGGCACGAGCGTCTCGACCCGTGCGGACACGTCGCGGATCGGACCGAACAGTTGCATGACCAGGTCGATGCCATGAACCCCCAGCTGATCGATGACGCCGTTGGCGACGTTGGCGCTGTCGAAGAACCAGCCTCCCCAGTCGGGTCCGGGTGTCGCATTGCGGATCCGCAGGCTCTGCACCCGGCCGATGACGCCGTCGGCGAGGCCGGTGCGCGTCCACAGCACCTCTTCGAAATACCGATGCATGAAGCTGACCTGAAGGTCCACGCCGGCGGCTTGCGCGGCGGCGATGATGCGACGGCAGGCGGCGACGCTGCCGGCCATCGGTTTCTGGAGCAGGATCGCCTTGCCGGCGGCCGCTGCGGCAACGGCGATCTCCTCATGGGTCGGGTCAGGCGTCGCGATGACGACCGCATCGACGTCGGGCCGATCGAGCGCATGGCGCCAGTCGCCAGTCGCCGCACCGCAGCCGTAGCGCTGTGCAAGACGCCCCGCCTTGACGGCGTCGCGGCTGGCGACCAGCCGGACATCGGCGCCGCCGACGGCCTGAAGCCCCGCGAGATGGTAGTCGGCGATAAAGCCGGCGCCGATCATCGCTATGCCGACACGGTCGCAGGTCATGTCTCGCTGCCCTTCATGGCTAGGGTTTGAATCGACCTGCCACCTTGACCAGGCCCGGGTCGACCGCGCCGATCGGATCGCTGTAGGTGTAGTCCAGCGGGTTCTGCGCCGACTTGATCCGTCCGCTCGACACGAGGTAGTCGGTCATCGCCTGCATGTCCTTCAGGTAGGCGTCGTCGAAGGTGGGGTCGAAGACATATTCATCCCAGATCGCGGTGGCAAGGGCCTTGTCCTGGCGGGTCTTCTGAACGAAAAGCTCGATCACCTCGTCGCGATTCTTCGGATCCGCCACATACCGCTGTCCCTTCAGCAGCGCGGCCATCATCAGACGGGTCGCGACCGGATTCTTGCGCACGAACTCCTGGCTGGCGACGAAGAGCGATCGGGTGTACGAGATCTGCACCTTCTCACCCCGATTCTTTTCGAATCCCGAGACGGTGCCGGAATGGATGACTTCGGTCGCACCGCCCTTGAGCGCGTTGTATCCCCAGGGTTGCCAGCACAGCAGCGCCTGGATGTTGCCCGCGTTCAGCGCCGCCAACTGCTCGGGCGGCGGCATGTTGACCACCTGAAGCCGCTTCTCGTCCAGGCCATAGTGGCGCGCCAGGAAGTGCAGATCGGCGCTTGCGGTGGAGCCCTGCAGCAGACCGATGCGGATCCGGTAGAGATCCTCCGGCGTTCTGACGTTCGCATCCTTGCGGGCGACCAGCTTGTCGGGTGTGGCGGCTATCGCGTTGGTGCCCAGGATCACGATCGGCACGCCTGAATGCGACATCGACACCGGGGGCAGGTTCCCGGGCGTCCAGAGGGAAATCTCGCCGGCGACCAGCGCCTCGCCGGCTATCGCGCCGCCGGAGAAGGTCTTGGTCGAAATGTCGGTGAAGCCCGCGTCCCGGAACCAGCCCTTCTCGATCGCCACCATGTGCGGCGCGAAAACCGGATCGTTGCCGAATCCGAACGCCAGCTGGCTGGTTTCCGGCTTGCCTTGCGCCTGCACGACTCGTGAAACCCCGGATCCTGCCAGCGTGATTGCGACGCCTGCTCCGCCGATGAATGCTCTCCTGTCCATACTTATCTCCCTGTCGTTGTGGTTCCGGCGGTGTGGGTCCGGTACTACCGGGTCCACGCGGGTTGCCGGCTCATCCTGCCGGCCCCCGGCCTGCCACCCGCCGGAGGGCGGCGGCCAGTGCACTGTCCGCGACCAGACTCACGATGCCGATCAGGAGGACGCCGAAGACGGCGACGCCCAACT
>JBBRJB010000316.1:0-4417 GCA_038220085.1 Burkholderiales bacterium | reverse complement strand
ACGGGCCCGCCTGCGCGGCCCATTCGATCGGCTACGTCCGCGGACTGCTGGAATCGGCTTGACCCGCCGCAGCCTGCGCTGACCCGTACGCCGCCGGCAACCCTTCCACCTGCCGAGAATCATGCCCTCACGACTGTCCGTCCCGAAAGACCGCCTCAAGTTTGTCCTGCTGGAAGGTATCCACCCCTCCGCCGCGGAGGCGCTGAGGCTCGACGGCTACTCCACGGTGGAGATCCATCCGAAGGCGCTTGCGGGCGACGCGCTCGCCGACGCCATCCGCGACGCCCATTTCGTCGGGATCCGCTCGCGCACCCAGCTGACCGCGCCGGTGCTGCAGCAGGCCGAGAAGCTCACCGCGATCGGCGCGTTCTGCATCGGCACCAACCAGATCAATCTGGCAGCCGCCGCAGCGCGCGGCGTGCCGGTGTTCAACGCTCCCTTCTCCAATACCCGCAGCGTGGCGGAACTGGTGCTGGCGGAAATCATCATGCTGATGCGCGGCATCCCGGAGAAGAACGCCGTCCTTCACCGCGGCGGCTGGGTCAAGAGCGCCGCGCATTCGTGGGAGGTGCGCGGCAAGGTCCTGGGCATCGTCGGTTACGGGCACATCGGCACACAGATCGGCGTGCTGGCAGAACAACTCGGCATGTCGGTCATTTTCTACGACGTCGAGAACAAGCTCGCGCTCGGCAACGCCCGCCAGATCCCCTCGCTGGACGACCTGATGGGAACCGCCGACGTGGTAACGCTGCACGTGCCCGACAATCCGGCCACCCGCAACATGATCGGCACCCGCCAGATCGAACTGGCCAAGCCGGGTTCGTTCCTGATCAATGCGTCGCGGGGTACGGTGGTGGACATCGATGCGCTTGCCGCCGCGCTGGAGTCGAAGCATCTCCTCGGTGCGGCGATCGACGTGTTCCCGGTCGAGCCCGAAGGCAACGATGCCAACTTCGTGTCGCCCCTCATCCGCTTTGACAACGTGCTGCTGACGCCGCACATCGGCGGTTCCACCGGAGAGGCACAGGTCAACATCGGCAAGGAGGTCGCCGCCAAGCTGATCCGCTACAGCAACAACGGCTCCACCAATACCGCGGTCAATTTCCCCGAGGTCTCCCTGCCGGAGCACGGGGGCAAGTGCCGGCTGCTGCACATCCACCGCAACGTGCCGGGTGTGCTGGCGCAGATCAACGAGCGGCTTTCGCGTGGCGGGGTCAACATCGCAGCCCAGTACCTGCAGACCGATGGGCAACTCGGCTACGTCGTCATCGACATCGACGGCGACGCCAGCCAGGTGGCGGTCCAATCCCTGTGCGACATTCCGGACACCATCCGTTGCCGGGTCCTGTACTGACCGTCCGCGGCCGCCGCGCGCAGCCTTGTCTTGCGGGATGTCCCTTGCTATAGTGGCCTTGCCGATTAACCGGACGGTTAATCGCGCCGGGAGCCGGCGTGCCGGCAGGCGGACGAGGCCTGATGAGCTACTCGATATTCTACGGAGACATCCACAACCATAACGCCCATGGCTACGGCGTCGGCTCGATCGAACGATCGGTCGACATCGCCCGCGGCCATCTCGACTTCTTCGCATTCACCGGGCACTCGAGCTGGCACGACATGGTGCGGATGGAGGGCAGTCGGGAGTTGCACTGGTCGCGCGGTTTCGCGCGCCTGAGGGAAACCTGGCCGCGCGTGCAGGCCGTCATCGCCGACGCCAACCGCGACGGCGAGTTCTGCGCCTTCCTCGGGTTCGAGTGGCACTCCTCCGCCTTCGGGGACCAGTGCGTGGTCTTCCCGCGGGACCACCGGCCGATTCACTATGCCGACAGTGTCGCGCAGTTGCGCCGCTTCTGCGCCGAGGAAAGCGCGCTCATGATTCCTCATCATCTGGCCTATCCCAAGGGGCACCGCGGCGTCGACTGGGACCTGTTCGATGAATCCTGCACGCCGGTCGTGGAGGTGTTCTCGGAACACGGCAGTTCCGAGGAGGACCGCGGACCGTTCACCTTCCATACCCATTCGATGGGCGGGCGCGAAACCGCCAACACGGTGCGCGCGGCGCTGGCGCGGGGACTGCGGTTCGGCTTCGTGGGATCGTCCGACGACCATGCCGGGTTTCCCGGTGCCTACGGCGAGGGGCTGATGGCCGCACTGTGCGAGGATCTCTCCCGTCAGAGCATCCTCGATGCGATCCGTGCGCGTCGCGTCTACGCCCTCACCGGCGACCGGATCGAAGTGGCCTTCACGGTTGACGGCATGCCGATGGGCGCCTCGATCGACGCCGGCTCGCAGGTCGAAGTCGCCTACAGCGTCAGCGGGCGCGACGATCTCGACGTGGTCGAGGTCATCCAGGACGGGGTGATCGTCCATCGCAGTTTTCCACGCCCGGCGCTGGAGCGCCAGGAGATCCTGCGCGAACCTTTGCAGGTCCGGCTCGAATGGGGCTGGGGGCCATGGGGCGCGCTCGCGCTCGATCGCATCACCGACTGGCGGATGAAGCTGACGGTGCGCGACGGCGCCATCCGGCGCGTCTTTCCCTGCCTGCAGAGCATGCCCTTCGACGAAGACCGGCGCCATCGTTTTGAGAAGGCCGGCGACTGCGAACTGGCGATCGTCTCCTACACGGCGCGGCAGAATGCCTATCGCGAGAACCCCAACCAGAGTGTGGTCCTGGAGATCGCCGGCGGTGCGGACTGCGAACTGACGCTGGATCTTCAGTCGCCGGTGCAGATGACCAGTTCGACCACCCTCGGCGCGTTGGCGCAGGCGTCGCATCACCAGTTCACCGGGCCGTTTCCGCAGGAAGCCTTTCAATGGCATCGCGTGGTTGCGCTCGCCTCGTCCGCATTGAGCGATCGGGTGGAGCTGCCGGTGTCGGGCGCGAGAAGCAGCATCTATCTGCGCGTACGGCAGCGCAACGGCCATACGGCCTGGGTCAGTCCGGTGTTTCTCAATTACCGCTAGCGGCAGACAGCAGACAGCAGACAGCAGATGAAGATCGGAAGAATCGAGGTGTTTCCCGTCCGACTGCCGACCAAGGCGGTCCTGACCCTGCCGCGGGGACCCTCGCGCACCCTTGCAGAAGGCAAGCGCATCGTGATGGTCAAGATGACCGATCAGGACGGGCACGTCGGCTGGGGAGAGGCCGGGCCGAGCCGCCGGTGGTCGGCCGAGACCGTCGAGTCCTGCGCCACCACGATCCGCGAGTACCTGGTCCCGGCCTTGCTGGGACACGACATCTTCGACATTGCCGGCGCCCATTCGAAGATGAACACCGAGCTCGCCACCGGCATGGACCCCGGGCAGCCGATCGCCAAGTGCGCGCTCGACCTGGCCTTGCACGACCTGGTGTGCCGTCGGCTCGGCATACCGCTGCATGCGTGGCTGGGCGCAAAGCGCCTCGACCGCGTGCGGCTGGCCCGCCTGGTATCGGCGGCCACGCCGGACGAAGCCGCCGCAATCGCGCGTGCCGGGCTCGCCGAGGGCTACGAGGGCTTCAAGGTCAAGGTCGGTCATCACAAGCAACTGGATCTGGACATAGTGCAGGCGGTGGTCGAGGCCGCGCCGGGGTGCTACGTCTGGCCGGACGCGAACCAGGGCTATACGCTGGAGGAGGCAATCAGGAAGGCCCGCGCCTTCGAGCGGCTGGGGCTGTCGCTGTTCGAGCAACCGGTGCCGATGAGCGATGTCTATGCTATGAAGAAGCTGCTGTCGGCGACATCGATGACGATCGGCCTGGACGAGGCGGCGATCGGCATTCCATTCGTGATCGACCTGATCCGGCGCGAGGCGGTGGAGTGCCTGGCGATCAAGGTATCCAAGGTCGGCGGCATCCACTACGCGAGTCAGATGTGCGAGCTTGCCATGAATGCCGGGCTCAAGCTGATCGGCTCCGGCCTGCAGGATGCGCCGATCGGGTTCGCCGCCTCGGTGCATGTCTTCGCCGCTTACGGGATGGCCGATCCGGTCGACCTGAACGGGCCGCAGTTCATCGCGCAGGACTATCTCGCGACGCCGTTTCCGATCGAGCGCATGGCCGCACTGGTACCGACGCGGCCGGGCCTCGGCATCGACATCGACGAAACGAAAGTGGCCGACTTTGCGCTGGCCGTCTAGATTGACCCACCGCCGGGAGAAATCACGATGACGCGCCTGTTCCCGATGACCCGCCTGAACCCGATGCCCCGACTCATCCCGATGACCCGCCTGAATATCCGATGGTTCGCCCCGGCGCTGCTGGCCTTGTCCGCACTCGTGGCGCCGGTCGCCCCGGCGCAGGCCCAGGCCGACGCAGCCCAGTTTCCTGCCAGGGCAGTGCGGATCGTCGTCCCGTTCCCGCCGGGAGGGTCGACCGACATCACCGCACGGCTGGTCGCCGCCCGCCTGCAGCAGATCTGGCAGCAGCCGGTGACGGTCG
>JBBRJB010000315.1:0-4418 GCA_038220085.1 Burkholderiales bacterium | reverse complement strand
GAGGAAGAAAAGATGCAGCCGTGGATGGGCGCGCTGGAGGACAACCTGGAGGTGCTCAACCAGGGCAACACCGCCGGTGGCGAATGGGGGCGGGCCGCCGCCACCGACCTGATCAAGTCGCGCATCCGCGTGAAGGCCATGGCGTTCATGCGCGGGCGCCCCTACATCAACAAGTTTCTGATCATCGACGAAGCCCAGAACCTGACCCCCAAGCAGATGAAGACCCTGGCCACCCGCGCCGGCGTCGGCACCAAGGTGGTCTGCCTTGGCAATATCGCGCAGATCGACACGCCGTACCTGACCGAGGGATCGTCAGGTCTCACCTACGTCGTCGAGCGATTCAAGGGCTGGGCCCACGCGGGCCACATCACCCTGCAACGTGGCGAACGTTCGCGTCTGGCGGACTATGCCACTGACGTGCTGTAGCCGGCGGCGCCCGCTTCAGGCATCCGCACCGGCATCTTCATCGGGCCAGTCCGATCCAGGCGGCTACACCACCCCCGCGCCGCGCAACGCTGCCAGCGCCGCATCATCGATGCCCAATTCCGCGAGCACTTCGCCGGTATGCTCACCCAGCGCCGGCGGCGCATTGGCGATCACCGGCGGATGCTCGGACAGGCGCAAGGGGCTTGCAACACCGCGGATCACCGGCACCTCACGATAAGGCGCGGTGGCCTGTTCCAGCACCAGATTGCGGGCCGCGACCTGGGGATCGGCAAACGCCTGTGCGATATCGTTGATCGGACCGCAGGGCACCCCGAGCGGACCCAGTTGCTCCACCCACTGCGCAGTGGTGCGGGTACGGGTGACGGCCTCGATCATCGGGATCAGGACCTCCCGGTGACGCACGCGAATGGTGTTTCGAAGGAAGCGCGGGTCGGCGGACCACTCCGGATGTCCCGCAGCCAGGCAGAAGCGCGCGAACTGCCCGTCGTTGCCGATGGCCAGCAGCATCGCGCCATCGGCCGTGTGGAAATCCTGGTAGGGCACGATGCTCGGGTGGCTGTTGCCCTGGCGTTGCGGCGTCTTGCCGGTGTTGAGGAAAGCGGCGGCCTGGTTCGCGAGTATCGCCATGCCGACGTCGAGCAAGGCCATGTCGATATGCTGTCCGCGACCGGTACGGTGCCGGGCCTGCATGGCCGCAAGAATGGCGGTCGATGCGTAGATCCCGGTGAAGACGTCGGTGATGGCCACGCCCACGCGCATGCCGCCCCCGCCGGGTTCGCTGTCCGGCCGCCCGGTGATACTCATCATGCCGCTCGACGCCTGGATCAGCAGGTCATAGCCGGCGCGCTCGGCGTAAGGCCCGGTCTGGCCGAATCCGGTGATGGAGCAGTAGATGAGGCGGGGATTCAGCGCCGCCAGGCTGGGATAGTCCAGACCGTAGGCTTTCAGGCCGCCAACCTTGAAGTTCTCCACCAGCACGTCCGAGCGCCCGACCATCCGGCGGATGAGCGCCTGCCCTTCCGGCCGCGTGAAATCGATCGTGACGGAGCGCTTGTTCCGATTGGTGGCAACGAAATAGGTCGCCTCGGTGGTCTCGTTGCCGTCGGCGTCCTTCATGAACGGCGGTCCCCAGTGCCGCGTGTCGTCACCGCTGCCCGGCCGCTCGACCTTCACTACATCCGCGCCCAGGTCCGCCAGGATCTGGGTGCACCAGGGCCCCGCCAGCACCCGCGAAAGATCGAGTACCCGAATGCCGCTCAGTGCGCCGGCCTCTGTCGTGGTGGTGTCCATTTGCCTCTATGCTCTGCGGTGCCCGCCGTCCTCGCACCCGATCACCGATCTTAGCCGAGCGCCCCGATCCATCCAAACGCCGGTCACTGCGCCCATTCGGACGCGACCAGCGCCAGGCGCGTACCGCGATGCGTGAAATGGTGTGCAAGCGCCTGGCCGTCGCCGCTCACGACGACCTGGAAAGTGGTGACGCCGGTTTCCGGACGTTCCACTCGGGCGAGACGGATCTGCATGACACCGCTGCCCGAGCCGGTGTCCACACGGACTTTCAGGTTGTCCCGCAGTTCCAGGCCCAGCCCCGGCCCGCCGCGCAGCAGCGCGACCTCGAGCAAGGTGTAGAACGGCGGAAAGTCGACGGGCTTGAGCAGGGCGGCCGCGACGGTATCCGAGGAACCGGCCACCGGCTCGATCACGAACTCCGCCAGCGACATATTGGCCGCGTCGCGTTCCAGGCTCGGGGAGCGGAAGGCCTCGCCAGTAAGCCTGGTCGCCTCGTCGAAGCCCGGATAGAGGGTGGCCCGGGCCAGACCGGCCAAGCCGGCCAGATGCGGCCGGGCGTCGATTCGGTCGTCGATTCGGGCGGCGGACGGCGGTGAGGACGGCGGCGAGTGGCCACCCTGCGCCCGCAGCGGCGATGCCTGGAGCACGAAGCCGAAGGCCAGCGCCATCGTCATGACCAGCAGCCCGAGACGCATCTTTCCCCTTCAATGCTGGGCCGCGAAATTCTCGAATTTGGTGTACTGGCCCAGGAACGTAAGCATGACCGATCCGATCGGTCCGTTTCGCTGCTTGCCGATGATAATCTCGGCCATGCCCTTGTTGGCGCTATCCGGATCGTAACGGTCGTCGCGATGAATGAAGAAGATCACGTCGGCATCCTGTTCGATCGAACCGGATTCGCGCAGATCGCTCATGATCGGCTTCTTGTCCTGGCGTTTCTCCACTTCCCGTGACAACTGGGAAAGCGCGATCACCGGGCATTTCAGCTCCTTCGCCAGGGCCTTGAGCGAACGCGAGATTTCGGCCACTTCCGTCGCGCGATTCTCGCGTCCGCCATTGGCCGAACTCATCAGCTGAAGGTAGTCGACGATGATCAGACCGAGGTGACCGTACTGGCGCGCCAGCCGGCGGGCACGGGCCCTCAACTCGAGCGGGTTCAGCGCCGGCGACTCGTCGATGTAGAGCGGGGCGTCGTGCATCTTGCGCATCGACTCCGTCAGCCGCATGAAATCGTCTTCAGTGAGGCGCCCGGTACGCAATCGCTGCTGGTCGATCCGCCCGGCGGAGCCGATCAGCCGCATCGTCAGTTGCTCGGCCCCCATCTCCATGCTGAATACCGCCACCGGCAGCTTCTCATGCACCGCCACGTGTTCGCCGATGTTCAGCGCGAAAGCCGTCTTGCCCACCGAAGGGCGCGCCGCGACGATGATCAGGTCGCCAGGCTGCAGGCCGGACGTCATGCGGTCGAGGTCGATGAAACCGGTCGAAACGCCGGTGATCTCGCTCGGGTTGTCGCGGTTGTAAAGATCGTCCACGCGGCGAAAGACCGCCGCGAGCAGGCTGCTGAGTTCCTGGAAATCCTTGCGGCGCTTGCCGTTGTCCTCCGAGATCTGGAAGATCCGCGATTCCGCGACATCCAGGATCTCGTTGACCATCCTGCCCTGGGCGTTCAGGGCGTCGGTGGCGATTTCGTCCGAGACCGCCACCAGCCGCCGCAGGATCGACCGATCCCGGACCATTTCGGCGTAATGGCGCACGTTGGCCGCCGACGCGATGCTGGTCGCGAGGCTGTTCAGGTAGGCAAGGCCGCCGGCGTCTTCGAGCTTGCCGGCCAGCTTGAGCGAGTCGTTGACCGTCAGGACGTCCGCGGGGCGGTCCTGACGCATCAGCTGGGCAATGTGCTGCCAGATCAGCCGGTGGTCATGGCGGTAGAAATCGTCGTCGCTGACGATGTCGGCGACATCCTCCCAGGCGCGATTATTGAGCAACATCCCGCCGATGACGGATTGCTCCGCCTCGATCGAGTGCGGCGGCAGGCGAAGCCCGGCAATCTGCTCATCCATCGGTGGTCTGCCCGGACGCGATCAGGCGTCCGTGCCGTCCGGAATCAGGCAGATTCGCCCAGCACCGACACGGTGATCTCAACCGATACGTCGGTGTGCAGGCTGACTTCCACCTTGTGGTCGCCGATGGTCTTCAGGGGGCCGTCCGGAAACTTGACCATCGTCTTCTCGATCGTCGGAAACCCCTGCTTTTGCAGCGCTTCAACGACGTTCAGGGCGGTGACCGAACCGAACAGGCGGCCGTCCACGCCGGCTTTCTCCGCCAGCTGAACGGTGAGGCCGGCCAGCTTCTCGCCCTCTGCCTGGGCAGCAGCCAGCTTCTGCGCCTGGACCTTTTCCAGGTCCGCGCGACGGACCTCGAACTCCTTGATCGCATTCGCAGTCGCCCGCCGGGCCTTGCCGCCGGGGATCAGGAAATTGCGGGCATAGCCGTCCTTCACTCGGACCACATCCCCGAGCTGCCCCAGGTTGACGACTTTCTCAAGCAAGATAATCTGCATCGTTGACTCCTGCCGGTCGTGCGCTCGGCAACTGACCGAAGCGCAGCGTCGGCCTTTTCTTTAGTGGTTGTCGGTGTACGGGAGCAGCGCCAGGAAGCGCGCCCGGCGGATTGCCGTG
>JBBRJB010000314.1:0-4431 GCA_038220085.1 Burkholderiales bacterium | reverse complement strand
CGAGCTTCTGCACGACGCCCACCATCTGCGCCACGAGAGTCGTCTCCCGCTCGGGTACCAGCAGGGCGCGCGGCATTTCAGGATCAGCCGCCGACGTGACGGCAGTGGCGAGGGGCCGCGGGGCGGCTGCGGGCGACCCGGTCGGTGGCAGGTTCTGCGCGGCTGCGGGCAACGACATGCCTGCCGCGAACAGGACCGCCACGGCGGTCCGGACCGGGAGCAGCCTGATCATCGCTGCAGCGCGAGCGTGAGCTGGCGTTCGGAATCCAGCCAGTCGATCACCACGACGTCGTTGATACTGTCCGCGGCTTGCGTCACCGCCCGGGCCGAGTCGATCGATGCGGATTGAGGCATCACGTTGCTGTAGAGCGTGCGCCCGGCGGACGAACCATTCGGCCTGAACAACTCGATCGCCCACTCCAGCCGCTGCGTCGACTGCCCGGCCGGCGCGGTGCGCCGGGTTGCGTGCAACCGCCATACCGCTTCCGTGGTCGCCGGCGACGAGGGCGCGTCGACCACCCGCATTTCCCGGCGCTGCAGGGCCTGGGTGAAGATACTGCCGATCTCTGCCCGCTCGGTTTCGTCGGCGGCGCCCTCGATATCAATGACGATCGGCAGTGCTCGGATACTGCCGAGCGCCACCGTGTTGAACGTGCGCGCCTGCCAGCGCAGCATCGAGTAACGGATCTGGACCGCGAGGGTGCGGACCGGCACGGCACTGTTCTCGGCCTCCACATCGAGGCCCATGGAGTTGTAGAGCCGCCCCCAGGCGGCCTGCGCATTCGAATAGGCGATATGACGCTGGTATTCCGACAGCACGGCCCGCGCCTCGCTGCGAATCACCTCGAGTTCCGATTCCACCCGCGAGCTTGCCGAAGCCCTGGCATAGCCCGCAAGCCGGTCGTCGACGCCGGCGCTCTGTGAATAGGTTTCGTGCTCGGCGCGCGCGAGCCCGTAGCGCAGCGCTGCCACCCGGACCTGGGTCAGGACGGCCATCGCCTGGGCCATCCGGCGGCTGTCGTCCACCTGGACCTGCGCCTCGCCCTGCCGCTTGATCGCCGGAATCGCGGCGAGCCGGAAGAGATTCAGCGACAGTCGGATGCCGCCTTCGACCCAGGAATTGTTCAGCAGGAACTTGTTCGAATCGTAGTTGGCGCCGACGTCGAAGGAAATCGACGGCAGCGTTGATGCCAGGGCGCGGCGGATCTCCGAGGCCGAAACCCGCCGGCGATAGTCTTCTTCCCGCAACTCGGGCCGGCTGTTCAATGCCACGTCCTCGAGTTCCGCGATCGAGGCGGGCGGTGGCGGCAACTCACTCTCCACCAGGTCGGAGAGCGAGAACCGGGCCCCGGGAGGCAGATTCATCAGCGAGGCCAGTTCTGCCCGCGACAGTTCCAAGTCCTGCCGTCGCGATTGCAGTTGGGTGATCGTGTCCAGGAGGGCGCGCTGGTAAGCCAGCGCCTGCGGCACCGGCACCAGCCCCTGCTTCTCGATTTCACGCGCCCGCGCGAGCGCGGTTTCGCTGCGTACCAGCAGTTCGTCGATTCGCCCCGTCAGCCGCTGCGCGCCCAGCGCCCGCCAGTAGGCGTTGCGCACGTCCTGCATCACGTTCTGGACCACCTTGCGCTTGCGTTCCTCGGCGATCAGCACCTGGTCGGCCTGGGCCCGGGCGCGGTAATACGAGACGCCGAAATCGAGCAGGTTCCAGGACAGTTCCGCGCCGGCGATCCGCCGCGTGCTCTCCGTCGAGCGGCTGTACGGCAGGTTCGGGTCATAAGGCTGGCCCAGCGTCTGGTACTGCGAATAAAGCTCGTTGTCGCGGGTCACGTAGCCGGCGCTGGCGGTCAACCGGGGCAGCATGTCGAACTGCGAGACGTCCAGGATCCCCTGCTGCAGCGCCGTCTCCATGAGGCGCAGCCGGTAGTCGAGGTTGTACTTGATCGCCCGGGCGGCCGCTTCTTCCAGGGTCAGCGGGGCGCGGACCGGCTCCTGGTCCGCATACATCCGTTCGCGATCCGAGCGTACCCGGTCGGCGACTTCGCCCCGATTCAGGGGCTCGGTCGAGACGGCGCAACCGGCGGCCAGGAGCACCATCGCCAGGCCGGCGCCGAGGGCCGGAAATCGGCTCGAACCCGGCCGGGACCAGGGCGAACTCAGAAAAGGGTCGGCCGGTGCCGAAGTACCGGTGCGTTCTTTGTATTCACTGCCCGCCACACCTTTACTGGAGGTTGTCGGACCGGCCGAGGAGGTTGCAGTCAGAAAATCGCTCAATGAGCTTATCTCCTGACTAATCATATAGTTATAGTGACAACCTCGAAAGTTTCTCATAACCGCAATCGGTCCACAAGTTAGGGCTGCATAAATGCGGCCTGGCCGCCACAGCGATGGCTTCTTCGGGACATCCACTAGGAGCCCGTCGGCATATGGGAATCTCAACAGTCCGGGGCCGGTCGCACCCGGACCGCCGGCGGAGGTGCGATGCGCTTCTTAGCCTCCCCGGCTTGCTCGGTGACGCGCGGGCGTTCCCGCTTCGCCGCGCCATCGGCGAATACGCTGCGTTTCACCACCTTGGGCCGTTCAGCGACCGGTTTCACCGGCACGCAGTCGTCGTCCTTGCCGACAGCGGCCTCGTCAGCCAGGACCGCTATGTCGCCGGCGATCTCGGCCAGCGGCAGCTCGTCGCCGGCGGCTGTATCCGGATCAGGGGCGAACGGGTCTGCCATGGCCAGCGGCGCCAGATTGGTCGGGGGCAATACCTGATCGAGCAGCGGCCCGGGCGGCGAGAGCCGGTCACGTGGCGGCAGCGGGCCCGGCGGCGGTGCAACTGCGGGCGGCGCGACCGGCGGCGGTGCGACTGGGGGCGGCACGACCGGCGGCGGTGCAGCCGGAGGCGGCGCCTCAGGTGGCGGAGCGGGCGGTGGCGCCTCGGGTGGCGGAGCGGGCGGTGGCGCCTCAGGTGGCGGAGCGGGTGGTGGCGCCTCAGGTGGCGGCGGCGCCGGCGGTGGCTCGGTCGGTGGCGGCGGGCACGGCGGCGGCGGTGGCGGCGGACACGGCGAAGGCTGGCCCGCAAGGACGACGACGCTGCTGTCGTCACTGGCAACGTAGTCGTTCAGGCCCGACGGGCCGTCGGCGCCCGTGCGTTCGGTGTCGCTGCCCTCGACGAACGGGCTCAAGTCCTGGTTGTCGACGTCCTGCGGACAGTCCTCGGCCGGCGCGGGCTCGGGCAGCGAGGTGTAGCGGACCATCACCTCCACCACCAGTCCCTGGCCGATCGGCGCGTCCTGCGCCACCGCGGTCTCGAGCGTGAAGCTCGCCTGCTCGCCCGCCCGAAGCACGGCCAGCAAGGGGCCTGCCGCCTGCAGCGGCGACCAGGAACCGGTCCGCACCTGCAAACCTTCGGGGAGCCCGAGGTCGTCGATCGAGAGGTCGAACGCATCGACCCGGCTGTCGTTGCTGATGGTGACGATGAACTGCGCCACGCCGCCGGCCTCGACCGGCCGGCCGTCGGGGACCACGACGACGTTGACGACAGGTTCGACCACCGTGACCGGGCTCGCCTGTGCGTCGATGTCCACCAGCGGGTGCGCCTGGTCGGCCCCGCAGCCGTCGACGCCATCCGGGCCGCTGCGGTACGCGGCCGCGGTGCTGCGCACGGCTCCGTCCTGGTTGGCAAGCACGTTGCCGACAACAGCCCGGTAAGTCACCGTGACCGTGCCCGGGGCGCAGTCGTTCGAGGTCTGGTTGACGAGTCCGCCGAAATCGATGGTGAACCGGTTCGCCTCGCCACCATCGACGCTGTCAGGAACGACGTCGGCCGCTTGCGGCCCGGACTGCGAAGTGACCCCTCCCGAGTAGACGATGCTGTCGACGGACACCAGGGAGAGGCCGGACTCCAGGCGTTGAGTCAGCACGGCGTCGGGGCTGCGGCCCTGCGGGATCGTGATCACGGTCTCGTAGGTGAGAATTTCGCCGATGACGGCGTCTGCGCCGTTGGTGTGGCGCTGATCGGTCGCCGTCAACCGGGTCTCGAGACTGGCGGACCCGATGGTGACGGTGGCTCCGTCGGTGGGGCGATCGCTGCCGGCGGCCAGGTTCTCCCCGCAATCGCTCGCGGCAACCCCC
Organism: Burkholderiales bacterium; assembly: GCA_038220085.1. GTDB lineage: Bacteria > Pseudomonadota > Gammaproteobacteria > Burkholderiales > Burkholderiaceae_E > Lautropia. The sequence continues at coordinate 309 of JBBRJB010000314.1, read as the reverse complement.
GGGACTGCCGCCTGATTGTGCAGATCGGATCCGGCGACGACGGTTGACGGCAGCGTCACCTGGTAGGCGATCGTGAGCCCGCTGCCCAGATCCGGATTGCCGCTGCCGCCCAGATAGCCACGCCCCGACGCGGGATCGACGAACTCCGCCGCGCTATCCGAAAACAGGGCTTGCGCGAACTCGGCCTCGGTTCGGATGGCGGCGCCGGTTGCACCGTTGCGCAGCACTTCCCCTCCCCGGTAGTCCACCGGGTTGCCGTCGGCGTCGAGCAGGCGTAACTGGCTGACCGCCGAGCGATCCACTTCCGCC
>JBBRJB010000313.1:0-4437 GCA_038220085.1 Burkholderiales bacterium | reverse complement strand
GCGTCGCGGGGATAGAGCGCGAAATGACCGGGCGCCGGCAGGATGTCTTCCAGGTACTCCGCAATGGCGGACGACTCCGACAACTTGAAGAGGCCGTGGGTAAGCGTCGGGATCCGGCGCGTCAGTGACAGACGCGCGTAGGCCGGGCCCAGGTGCTCCTTGCCGACCAGGTCCACCTTCTTCAGCTGGAACGGCACTCCCTTCTCGGTCAGGGCGATGAATGCCGACATCGCGTAAGGGCTGAGGAAGCGGGCATCGATGTGAAGGGTGAAATCGTGGTCGGACATGTGCGGCCTCCGGGTCGGGTCATGCTCCGACAGAATCCTAGGCATTGCGGGCGTAGCCGTCAAACCCGCGCCCTGGCAACTCTCCCGCTGTAGACCACGTAGAGGCCCGAGCCGGTGAGGAGGACAATCCCGGCCCAGGCCAGCGGGTTGGGAATGTCGCCCCAGACGATGAATCCGATGAGCAATGCCCAGAGCAGGCCCGAGTAGCGAAACGGGCCGATGACCGAGATCTCGCCGTGGCGCATGCCGACCACGATGCAGTAGTAGCCGCCGGCCAGGAAGCAAGCCGCGAAGGCCAGCAGCATGAGTTCGAAACCTCCGAACGGCTGCCAGCCCTGGATCAGCGAGAGCACACCCGCCAGGAGGGTGACCGCAACCGCGGTCGCCAGGGTGATGACCGAGGCGGGCACGTCGGCCGCGATCCGGCGCGTCAGGAGGTCGCGGGCCGCCATCAGCACGGTCCCGACCAGGCAGACGACCGACCAGGCGTTGAAGCCCGCGGCGCTCGGCTGGATGATCAGGACGACACCGAGAAAGCCGATGACCACGGCGAGCCAGCGGCCCAGGCCGACTCGCTCGCGCATGACCATCGCGGCGAAGACCACGATGAACAGCGGCGAGGTCATCGTGATCGCCGTGGCGTTGGCGATCGGCAGGTGGAACAGCGCAACCAGGTAGATGATGGTGCCGGCCGCATCCATCCACGAGCGCACGGCCACCCAGCCACGCCGGATCTCGCCGATCCGGGGCAGGGCTCGCGCCGAGCGCACCAGGGCGAGGGCGATGACCGACGCCATGACGCCCCTGAGGAAGATGAGTTGCGTACTGGGCATCGTCTGGCTGGCGTACTTCACCAGCGAATCGTTGACGACGAACAGCGCCATCGCCGCGCACATGAAGAGGATGCCGCGATGGTTGGCCTTGAGCAAGGCGGCCGCATCGGCCGCGGCCGCAGCCACCGGCGCGGTCCCGTTGTCGGCCCGCGCAGCTTCAGGCGGAGCGCGCATCCAGGGCTTGCCCGATGGGCCCGAAGAGAGTGTTCACGTGCTCGGGGTTCAGCCAGCGCAGCACGATGGCGGCCTCACGCTGCGGATCCACCCAGGTGTAGGAACTGCCTGCGCCGATCGCGATGTGCATGCCCGGGCTGGATGATAAGGGATCAGGCGGACTGGCCGCCGTGGGCCACCGTCTCGAACCGGCCCGGCATGACCACTTCCAGCAGTTCCAGGTCATCCGAATGGCCCAGTTCGGTGTGCCGGATCCCGGGTGGCTGATGCACACAGGTGCCCGGCGCCAGCAGCACCTCGCCAACGCCCTCGTAGTCGAACCTGATCCAGCCTTTGAGGACATAGACCAGCTGGAAACTGACGTCGTGGTGATGCAACTCGCTGAGGGCGGGTGCGCCGGGAACCGCCCGGATCACATGGGCGACGACCGCGCCGTCGGTTGCATCCAGGATCCCCAGATCCCGGTACTCGAAGAATGAACGCAGGCCTCGTTGCTCGAACGTCGACGTACCGGCATGGCTGACCGAAAACTTCATTTGCTGCTCCTCGTCTAGGGGTGGTCTGGCGACGTAGTATCGCCCGGACCGATCGGTGCCGATAGAATCGCCGCTCGCCAGATCGCCACCGGAACGCCGTGCCCAGCCCCTTCGTCCTGATGCAGTACCTCATGCCCAAGCGCGCCATCACCATGCTTGGCGGCGCGGTCGCGTCCGCCCGCTGGGGTTCCGTCACCACTGCGATCGTCCGCTGGTTCGTCGGTCACTACGGGGTTGACATGAACCAGGCGGTCGATCCGGATATCCGAAACTACCGTTCATTCAACGACTTCTTCACCCGCGCCTTCAAGCCCGGTACCCGTCCGATCGCCCCGGCGGACCTGGTCTGCCCGATCGACGGCGCCATCAGCCAGTTCGGGCGGATCGACCGGGACCGGATCTTCCAGGCCAAGGGGCACGCCTATTCCACCCTGGCGCTGGTTGGCGGCGATCCCGAACTGGCGGCCCGATTCCAGGAGGGCAACTTTGCGACTCTCTACCTGAGCCCGAAGGACTACCACCGCGTCCATATGCCCTGCGACGGACGCCTCACCCGGATGATCCATGTCCCGGGGGATCTGTTCTCGGTCAATCCGGTCACGGCGCGGGGCGTGCCGGGACTATTCGCCCGAAACGAGCGCGTGGTGTGTGTCTTCGAGTCCGACCGGGGCCCTTTCGTGGTGGCCCTGGTCGGGGCGACCATCGTCGGGAGCATGGCCACCGTGTGGCACGGCGTGGTCAATCCCCCGCGGCCGGGCAAGTTGCGGGAGTGGCGTTATGCCGATCGGCCGCTGGAACTGAAGAAGGGCGACGAAATGGGCCGGTTCCTGCTGGGCTCGACGGTGGTGATGCTGTTTTCAGCCCCGGTTCTCCGATTCGCGCCGAACTGGGCGCCGGAGGGGCAAGTCAGGGTCGGCGAAGCGATGGCGGCCTTCAGCTGATCCCTGCGCCGGAAGTTGCGGGCTGCTCAGTGGCCCGCCTGTTCACCCCACAACTCCTTCAGCCGGGCATCCCGGCCGCAACTGCGCCGGTAGAACCAGTAGCGAACCGGGTTCTTGGCCGCGTAGTTCTGGTGGTACTCCTCTGCGGGCCAGAACTCCGTCGCCGGCGTGATGGCCACGACGATGTCGGCCTTGAAGGGCTTGGTGCGCGCTTGCTCCGACTTCGAGCGCTCGGCCGCCTCCTTCTGCTTCGGGTCCATGTAGAAGATCTCGGGTCGATACTGGGTGCCGACGTCGCAGAACTGCCGATCGTTCACCGTCGGGTCGACATTGCGCCAGTAGACCTGGAGCAGCTTCTCGAAGCTGGTCTTCTGCGGGTCGAAGACGATCCGGACGGCTTCGGTGTGACCGGTGCCCCCGGCAGAGACCTGCTCGTAAGTGGGGTTTGTCACCGTTCCGCCGGTATAGCCGCTGGTGGTGGACAGCACGCCCTCGACCTGGTCGAAGGGGGCCTCCATGCACCAGAAGCAGCCGCCCGCGAATATTGCCTGCGCGAGGCCATCGGGCAGGGGCTGGGCCGCAGCCTGCGCGGTGGGGCCGCTCGGTCCCTTCGCCTCGGTCTGAACCTGGGTCTGGGCCTGCGCCGGGAGAGCCGTCAGGCAAGACGACGCGAACACCAGCATCATCCACTGACGCACCCGCCTCCCCTTGCCGGAAAGCCGCTTGCTGCAAAGGCTGTCATTCATCTTGTTCATATCTGATTTTAACCGCTGTGGGGGATTCGCGTGTATCCGGCGGCCGGCGCGGCGTCCGCGGGAGATAATCGCCGGCACGCCCCGAATGTCCTCGGGCCGACATCGGGAGAAGCAGAGCCGTGTTCCTTCGATCATTGCTGCATCGGGGCCGCATGACGTCGTTCACCGGGTGGCTGGCAGCCCTCATGGTTGCCGCAGCCGCCATGTCCGGCCCGACCCTCGCGCACGCCGCCGAAGACGCGCTGCGGATCGGATCCAAGCGATTTACCGAAGCCTACATCCTCGCCGAGATCCTGGCCCAGACCGCTGCGCCGCATGCCCGGACAGAAATCCGCTCGGGCCTGGGCAACACCGCGATCGTGTTCGAGGCGCTGAAAAGCGGCAGCATCGATCTCTATCCGGACTATCTCGGCACCATCGATCTCGAGATCCTGAAGAATCCCAGCCCGACTTCGCTCGAGGAAATTCGTGCCGGCCTTTCGAAGTGGAATCTTGGCATCGGCGTGCCGCTCGGGTTCAACAACGGCTATGCGCTGGCCATGCGCGCCAGTGAGGCGAAGAGACTCGGAATCACCCGGCTGTCGGATCTCGCCGCGCACCCGAAGCTGACGCTGGGGCTCTCCAACGAGTTCATCGGGCGGGCCGACGGCTGGCCAGGGCTGGCGAAGTCTTACGGCCTGGCGCAGCGGCCGACCGCGATCGACCACGGCATCGCCTACGACGCGCTCGCCGCCGGCCAGGTCGACGCGATCGACATCTACACCACCGACGCGAAGATCGCCTCGCTCGGCCTGGTCACGCTGCAGGACGACCGCGCCTACTTCCCGAAATACGACGCGGTGGTGCTGTACCGGCTCGACGTGCCGCAGCGGTTCCCCCAGGCCTGGGCCGCGATCGAACGACTGACCGGA
>JBBRJB010000312.1:0-4453 GCA_038220085.1 Burkholderiales bacterium | reverse complement strand
ATATGGTCCACCAGCCGGTCCGGCGATTCGTAAGTGGCCGAGTACATGGTCACGCAGCTGATGACCCCGATCAGCATCAGCGCGAGCAGCAGGGTCGGGTCGAACACGAAGACGTGCCGGCGAAACAAGGAGACGAAGAAGTGGCTGTTCACGCGTGGGCTCCCGGTAACCGTGCCATCGCTCAGTTGCGCCGCGACGCGGCGGACAACTCGGGCGCCGACGGCCGGGAGGCAAACCGGGACCTGTCGGACTCGCCGACGGGTGGCGGCGCCGGCTCCGGCAGCGAGGCAACCTCACCGGGCGCCAGTTCCGGCTCGATCGATTCCGGAACGTCGCGCATCTCCTCCTCATCGATCCGGTCCGGGAAGGGCAGGTCCTGATCTTTCGGCAGCTTGCCCAGCAGGTAATAGTCGAATACGCGGCGAGCGATCGGGGCCGCCGACTGGGCGCCGAAGCCGCCGTTCTCGACGATCAGCGCCACCGCGATTTTGGGTTTGTCAGCCGGCGCGAAGGCGACGAAGAGCGAGTGGTCGCGGTGCCGTTCGGCGACCTTGCGCACGTCGTACTTCTCGTTCTGCTTGATGCCGATCACCTGCGCAGTGCCGGTCTTGCCGGCCGCGACATACTCCGCGCCCATGAACGGAACCCTGCCGGTGCCTTCCTTGTTGACCGCCACCATCGCGTTCTTGACCAGGCGCAGTGCCTCGGGCGAGACGTCGATGCGGCCCACCTCCTTGGCGACGTTCTGGCGCAGGACGCGGGTGGTTGCATCCTCCACCGATTTCACCACGTGCGGCCGCATGACCACCCCGTCGTTGGCCAGGGTCGCGGTGGCATGGGCCAGCTGCAGAATGGTGAACGAGTTGTAGCCCTGGCCGATCCCGATCGAGGGCGTCTCGCCCGGGTACCACGGCTGCTTGAAGCGCCGCTTCTTCCAGTCGGTCGAGGGCAGCACGCCGGTCACCTCGTCGCGGAGGTCGATGCCGGTCAGCTGCCCGAAGCCCCAAGGCTTCATGAAGTCGTGGATGTAATCCACACCCATCGAATAGGCAGCGCCGTAGTAATAGGTGTCGGATGACACCACGATCGAGCGGTACAGGTCGACGTTGCCGTGCCCGGCAGGCTTCGAATCGCGAAAGCGGTGCTTGCCCAAGGCGAAGTAACCGGGGTCGAAGATCGATTCCTTGGGCTTGCGCACGCCGGACTTCGACACGGCCAGGGCCATGAACGGCTTGTAGGTGGACCCCGGCGGATAGGTGCCGCGCAACGGCCGGTTGAGCAGCGGCCGGTCGGGATTGGTGTTGAGTTCCTGCCAGCTCTGCTGGTCGATCCCGTCGACGAACAGGTTCGGATCGAAGTTCGGCATCGAAACGAAGGCGAGGACGTCGCCGGTCTGCGGTTCGATGGCGACCAGCGCGCCGCGCCGGTTGCCGTACCAGGTCTCGATCAGCTTCTGCAGGCGGATGTCCAGCGACATGACCAGGTTCTTGCCGGACTTGGCGGGAACCCGCGAGAGCGAGCGGATGGCGCGCCCGCCGGCGGTGACCTCGACCTCCTCGATTCCGGCGACCCCGTGCAGGTCGTTCTCGTAGCTGTACTCGACGCCGAGCTTGCCGATGTGGGTCGTGCCCGCGTAGCTCGAGCCCTTGCCCGCTTCCGCGATCCGTTCGTTGTCCTCGGTGGAGATCCGGCCGATGTGGCCGATCACGTGGGCGGCCGTGGCCCCCAGTGGGTAGTTGCGGTAGGGGCGTGCCTTGACTTCGACGCTGGGGAAGCGGAACCGCATGGCGGCGATCTTGGCGACTTCCTCGTCCGAAAGTCGGCTTTTGAGCGGTACCGTGTCGGTGAACTTCATTTCGGCCATCAGGCGCCGGAACCGCCTGCGGTCGGTCTGGGAGATGTCGATGACCTTCGCCAGTTCGTCGATCAGCGCGTTCATGTCGTCGACACGCCGTGGCGCGATCTCGAGCGCGTAGGAGAACACGTTCTCCGCCAGCACGATGCCGTTGCGGTCGGTGATCTGCCCCCGCTGCGGCGGCACGGGGATCAGGGTGATCCGGTTGTCCTCGGCCTGGGAGTGGAAGTCGTTGAAGCGGACGACCTGGAGGTAGTAGAAGCGGCTGGCCAGCAGCCCGAAGCAGGCGATCACCAGGGCCATGGCGATCGCGAGCCGGATGCGCAGGCGGCGCAACTCCAGTTCGGGCTCCCTGACTTCCATGGATCCGACCATCGGCTTCAGTCTCCCCTTGGTCTTCACAGCGACCGGCTCTCGTCGCGCTCGGCGGCGCGACGCTGCGGCGCCAGCAGCAGCAGGTCCGCGATCGGCCACAGCAGCATGGTGCTGACCCACTGCAGGAACAGGCCCCAGCCCGGCATCGGTGCACCGGTGGCCACCCTGATCAGCACCACGACGAACTGGGCCAGGATGAACAGCGGCAGCACGTGCAGCATCTGCCCCCCGATCCGGAACCATGGCACGCGCCGGTGCATGAACCAGGCGCCATAGGACAGCAGGCTGTAGAGCAGGGCGCGCTCACCCAGCGCCGAGGAACTATGCACATCCATCAGCAGTCCCAGAAGGAAGCCGATGCCGATCCCGACCTTGCGGGGCTGGTGCACGTTCCAGAATACCAAAACCAGCGCCACGAAATCCGGAATCCCCAGGTCACGGCCCCAGGGCAGGATATTCAGGATGGTTGCCAGCAGGATCGTGAGCGCGATGTAGGCGCGGCTGGCCGGCAGCAGCAGGTATTCGTCGCGCGACCTCATGCGGCCCCCGCTCTCATTGGCCGCGCCTGCCGCGCTTGCGCGCCGGATCGATCGATTCCGCCGTCGGGGCGGGAGGGATCGCGCTGGTGTCGACCTGAAGCACCACCAGCAGATGGTTGTTCTGGATTTCCGCGGTGGGTGCGATCAGCACCTTGACGAAGTCGTCGTCGCCGCCCCGCTCGATCCGCTCGATCCGGCCGACCGGCAGCCCCGGAGGGTAGAGCGCATCCAGGCCGGAGGTGGTCAGCAGGTCACCCTCCTTGAGGTCCGCGCTCGAAGCGAGGTAGCGCAGCTCCAGGCGCCCGGGTGCCGCGCCGCCGAAGGCCACCGAGCGCATGCCGGTGCGCTGCAGGACGACCGGCACCGTCATGTTGCGGTCGGTGATCAGCGTCATTTCGCTGCTGAACTGGAATGTGCGGGTCACCTGGCCCACGAGTCCCTTCGCGTCGATCACCGGCTGGCCGACCGAGATCTGCTGTTGCGTGCCTTTGTCGAGCACCAGCTTGCGGGTGAAGGGATCGCGGGTCTCAAAGAGCACTTCAGCGAGTACCGAGCGGACCGAAGCACGTTCCCGGGCCCCGGCGAGTTCCCGCAGCCGCTTGTTCTCGTTTGCCAGTTGTTCGATCTGCAGCAGGGCTTTGGCATTGAGCGCTTCGATCCGCTTGAGCTCGGCGTTTTCCTGGCGCAAGCTGGTGACCTCGGTGACATAGCGGATGCCCTGCGCCAGCGTGTCGCGCGGCACCAGCAGCATCCGCTGCACCGGGAACAGGACATTGCCGATGCCCTGCCGCAGTCCGCCCAGCGCATCGAATCGGGCATCGGCTATCAGCAGCCCGAGCGAGAGCAACCCGAAGAACAGCAGCCGGGCGTTCGCTGAAGGACCTTGTCTGAAAAAAGGGGGCGGGCTTCTGTCCATGAATACCATCGGACCGGTACGGTCCCGCCCCTGCTGGTGTCGGGTCTCGCCAAGTCTCGCCGGGTTGTCTTCAGGCGGCGAGCATCACTCGCTGGCGAAGATTGTGCCGAGCTTGTCCATTCGCTCGAGTGCGAGACCGCAGCCGCGCACGACGCAGGTCAGGGGATCGTCGGCGACCAGGACCGGCAAGCCGGTTTCCTCGATCAGCAGGCGGTCCAGGTCGCGAAGCAGGGCACCGCCGCCGGTCAGCATGATGCCGCGCTCGGTGATATCGGCGCCGATTTCGGGGGGCGTCTGCTCCAGGGCGATCTTCACCGCCGACACGATCTGGTTCAGCGGATCGGTCAGCGACTCCAGAATCTCGTTGGAGGAAATCCGGAAGGCGCGGGGTATGCCTTCAGAGAGGTTGCGCCCCTTGACTTCGATCTCCTTGACCTCGGCGCCGGGAAAGGCCGAGCCGATTTCCTTCTTGATGTTCTCGGCAGTTGACTCACCGATCAGCATGCCGTAATTGCGGCGGATGTAGTTGATGATCGCTTCATCGAACTTGTCGCCCCCGACCCGGATCGAGCTGGCATGCACCATGCCGCCGAGCGAGATCGCACCCACTTCCGTGGTGCCACCGCCGACATCGACCACCATCGAGCCGGTGGCCTCGGATACCGGCAGGCCGGCGCCGATTGCCGCGGCCATCGGTTCCTCGATCAGGTAGACGTTGGATGCTCCCGCGCCGAGCGCCGATTCGCGGATGGCGCGGCGTTCGACCTG
>JBBRJB010000311.1:0-4455 GCA_038220085.1 Burkholderiales bacterium | reverse complement strand
GAACTACGTCAGCTACGGGCTGATCGCGCGCGAAGTGGAGCGGGTCGATTCCGGCTATCGCTCGATGATGAGCGTGCAGTCGTCGCTGGTGATGGTCCCGATCTTCGAGTTCGGCACCGAGGCGCAGAAAGAGAAGTACCTTCCCAAGCTGGCGACCGGGGAATGGATCGGCTGTTTCGGCCTGACCGAGCCGAACCATGGTTCGGACCCGGGTTCGATGGCCTCGCGCGCCAAGGTAGTGCCCGGTGGCTTCCAGCTGAGCGGATCCAAGACCTGGATCTCCAACTCGCCGATCGCTGACGTATTCGTCGTCTGGGCCAAGTGCCAGGGTGGTGATTTCGACGGCCGCATCAAGGGCTTCATCCTCGACAAGGGCATGAAGGGTCTGTCGGCGCCGAAGATCCATGGCAAGGTCGGCCTGCGCGCCTCCATCACCGGCGAGATCGTCATGGACCAGGTGTTCGTGCCCCAGGAAAATCTGCTGCCTGGCGTGGAAGGGCTCAAGGGACCGTTCACGTGCCTCAACAGCGCCCGCTACGGGATTGCCTGGGGCGCGCTCGGCGCGGCCGAGGACTGCTGGCATCGCTCCCGCCAGTACGTGCTCGATCGCCACCAGTTCGGCCGGCCGCTGGCGGCCAACCAGCTGATCCAGAAGAAATTGGCCGACATGCAGACGGAAATCACCCTCGGCCTCCAGGGCTGCCTGCGACTCGGCCGGATGAAGGACGACGGCACCGCGTCGGTCGAGATCACGTCGCTCATGAAGCGCAACTCGTGCGGCAAGTCGCTCGACATCGCCCGACTGGCGCGCGACATGCTGGGCGGCAATGGCATCAGCGACGAGTTCGGCGTGATCCGGCACATGGTCAACCTGGAAGTGGTCAATACCTACGAGGGCACGCACGACGTCCATGCGCTGATCCTGGGTCGTGCGCAAACCGGGATCCAGGCGTTCAGCTGAACTTTCATTTCGTGCCGGCAGCCACGTTGAAAATCAGGGCTTGGTCGTGCTCTACTTCTATCCGAAAATCCCTTAGGACTGCACAGCCGTGCCAACCGTGCGTCCGCGGATCCGGAAGCCACCAGGAGAGACACCATGGCCAAGAGCCAGCAACGCAGCAACAAGGAAGTGAAGAAACCCAAGAAGGACACGAGCGGCCCCAAACCGATCTCGCAGTCCGCGATTACGCCCACCAAGATCACGGTTGTTCCGGAACGGGGCAAGAAAGCAAAGCTCGCGAAGTAAGGCGCCGGGGCCTTGCAGCGCCACTGCAGGACGCGACCTGCAAGCCCGCCCAGCGCGGCCGGACGCAACGACGATTCAATCGCCCGTTCAGGCAGGGAGGCCGCCGGTGATCCATCTTCACGACATTCGCTATGTCCGCCTGGGAACTGCCGACCTCGAAAGCGCGACCCGCTATGCCACCGGCGTGCTTGGCCTGGAGATAACCCGCCAGGACAACGCCTCGGTGTGCTTCAAGTCGGACAGCCGCGATCATACGTTGTGTTATTTCGCCGGCGATCCGCGAGATCACACGGCGGCCTTCGAAGTCGACTCCGGTTCAGAGCTCGAGCAGGCACTGGAAGACCTGGGCGCCGCCGGCTACCGGGCCCGGCGCGGCAGTGCACTCGAGGCGGAGCAGCGCCATGTCGGCGAATTCGTCAACTTCAGGGATCCCTCCGGCAACAGCATCGACCTGGTCCACGCGCCGCATCACAGCGGCCGACGCTACTTTCCCTCTCGCGACGCCGGCATCACCGGTTTCAGCCACATCGGCCTCAGGACGCTCGATGCCGCCCGCGACGAGTCCTTCTGGACCCGGATGACCAGTGCCAAGGTCAGTGACAGGATCGGCGCGGCCCCGCTGCTGCGCATCGATGAAGTGCACCACAAGATCGCGCTGTTCCCGTCGGGCTTTGCCGGCGTGCAGCATATCAATCACCAGGTCGACAGCATCGACGACGTGATGCGCGCCTGGTACCTGCTGCGTGAACGCGGCGTCCGGATCCTGTTCGGGCCGGGGCGCCATCCCACGTCCGGTGCGGTCTTCCTTTACTTCGCGGGCCCGGACGACATGATCTTCGAGTACTCCACCGGCGTGCGGCTGATTACCGCGAACGAAGAGCCCGACTACCGTCCACGCAGTTTCCCGGCGGTGCCGTCGTCCTTCTGCATGTGGGGATCGAAACCGGACATCCCGGAATTCAAGGCAGGCTCCTAGAGCGGCTCAGAGCCACTGCACCAGCGAGATTCCGATGCCGAGCCGCGTCTGGCGGTGGTTATAGTCGATCAGGCTGGCGCCATAGCCGTTGAAGAGCTGCACATAGGCTTTGAGGTAGCTGGTGATCGGGAATGCGTAGCCGAGCTGTACCGCGCCGTGCGAGCGGCTGCCGGAACGCAGCGAGTGGCGCAGCAGCAGGGACATCTCGTGGCCTTCCGATTTGCGAACGAGAAGAAGGTCCGCGCGACCCATGTAGTCCGAGATGTCGCGGTTGTCGTCCGAGTTCTCGGCTTCAGGCAGTCGCCACCACGGACGCACGATCGCCATCCAGTTCTTCCGCTCGAAACCGAACTGCGCGATGATCCGGTTCCAGCTGCGCGAGAGCGGCTCCGACCGGCCGTTGGATTGATGGTTCAGGCTGACCGCCGCCAGCCGGCCGTTCCAGCCCAGCAGCGAATAGTCGGTCCGGAACACCGCCATGACTTCCGGTTCGTAGTTTGCCTCGCGGAACGGCCGGGACTCGCCGACGTTGTAGATCTGCCAGTAGGACGACTGGGTGTATCCGAGCCAGATATCGCCGTTGTCACCGACGATATCTTCGAACACCTTGGTCTTGAGGCTGATCTGGAACTTTGACTCTACCGAGTTCACACGCAGCGGATCGACGGCGGTGTTGGCCGGGTTCGGACTGCGTGGAACGGCATTCTTGCGGGTTGTTCCGTCAGCCACCAGCGCATACATCGGCTTGTAGGGACGAAGCACGAAGCGGCCCCGGTCGAGGTCGGGCTCCAGTTCCCAGCGATCCGCAAGCGAGGTGCCAAGGCTGCGGCGCACGTCCAGGACGGCCTGCGCGAGCGGGCCCGAACCGGAGGGGAGCACGGACTCAAGCTTAGGTGTCTGCACGCCATCCGCAGGCCCGACCAGCTCCGGCGGCGAGGGAGTCATCGGCGGGTTCAGCAGCCCGGTCCCCGGCGGCGGAGCGGGAACCGTCGGTTTCAGTCCACTGCCGGCCGGTCCGGTGCGACGGTAGGCACGGTCGAAGCAGGCCAGGCGTTCCTGGTCGTCGGCGACCGCGGGACAGGTGGCCGCGGGGTCGACGCTGGCCGGCCCGCTACCAGGGGACTGCGCCAGCGACGGCGCCCATGCGACGGCCAGAAACAGCCCCAGGGCGACAGCGCGCCAGCCACGGTAGTAGTCGCCGTTGCCCTGCGGGCGCGATCCACCGATGTGAGCAGCTGCCGGCAGTCCCGGCAGTCCCGGCAGAGCAACGGACGCCGGCAACGATCAGCCCGGCTGCTTGACGGTGCGCAGGTAGGGCTTGATGGTCTTGAAGCCGCCCGGGTATTTCTTCTTGGCCTCATCATCCGTTACCGAGGTCACGATGATGACGTCCTCGCCCTGCTTCCAGTTGACCGGTGTCGCGACCTTGTGCTTCGCGGTCAGCTGCATCGAGTCAAGCACTCGCAGGATCTCGTCGAAATTGCGGCCGGTGGTCATCGGATAGGTCAACATGAGCTTGATCCGCTTTTCCGGGCTGATGATGAATACCGACCGGACGGTTTCGTTGTTGACGGCCGTGCGGCCGCTCGCGTCGCCGGCGGTGTCGGCCGGTAGCATGTTGTAGAGCTTGGCGACCGCGAGATCCTTGTCCCCGATCATCGGATATTTCACGGCGGCGCCCTGGGTCTCTTCGATGTCCTTTTCCCATGCCTTGTGCTGCTCCACCGGATCCACGCTCAGGCCGATCAGCTTGGCGCCACGCTTGGTGAATTCGGGCTCGATCCTGGCCATGTAGCCGAGTTCGGTGGTGCATACCGGCGTGAAATCCTTGGGGTGGGAAAACAGGACTGCCCAGCCGTTCCCGATCCATTCGTGAAAGTCGATTCTCCCCTGTGTCGTTTCGGCGGTGAAATTCGGAGCGATATCGTTGATGCGTAAAGACATGTGGACCTCCTTGGAGTTGAAGCGACTGGCTGGCCACTGCAAGGGCGCGCCGGGCCATCGTTCCGGAACCGGTGCAACCGCGAAGGCACGACTATACCCTGCTTGCCGGGTGCCCTGCTTGCCGGGTGCCCTACCCGATAAAGGCACTCTGCATCCGGAATGCGGTGCCACGCATAGTGGTGGTAGCGGGACCTGCTGCACCAGCCGCCGGACGCGAAACCTACCTCATTCTGCACCAAGGAGAATAACCATGAAGAAATCGCTCGCACTGACCCTTCCTGTCCTGCTG
>JBBRJB010000310.1:0-4484 GCA_038220085.1 Burkholderiales bacterium | reverse complement strand
GGTGCTCGAAGGCCTTCGGGTACTCATCGAGCAGGGTCAGGTAGGCCGGCCGGCCCGCGGTGGCTTCGAGGAAGTCGCACAAGCGCCCGATCCAGGTCGCGACCTTGGGGTCGTCGGCGCCGGTGGGACCCAGCGACACCGACTTGACGATCAGCCGCTCGATGCGGTCGCGGGTGTCGCCACTGGCCCGTCGATAGCGGGACGATTCGCGCAGCGCCTCGATCCGCCGGGCGCAGTCCTCGTCGAGAACGGTCTGTTTCTCGTCGCCGGCTGCTTCGGGACCCACGACCGCCTGACCATTGCCGGAAATCGCGACCCGGGCCATGCCGCCCGCGACCAGCTCGGCGGCGCGGTTGGCCTCCCGCCGCGCCGGCGCGAGCAGTTTGTCGAACACGCCGATGACTGCCTCGCGCGCCTCTATCAACCGGGCGTCGAATTGGGCCGCACTCAGGCCGAGCATCGCGGCGATGCCGGCTCGTTTGGCGGACGCCGCCGGCAGCCAGTGAGTCTGCTCGTCTTCGAGGTACTGCAGCGCGTGCTCGGTGCGCCGCAGCAGCGTCCAGGCCTGGGTCAGGGCCTCGACCGTCGCCGGTTCCAGCAGGCGGCGTTGAGCCAGGCGCTGCAGCGCCTGCGGCGTCGATCGCTCGCGCAGAAGGGGATCGGGGCCGCCGCGCACGATCTGGAACAGCTGCGCGCTGAACTCGACCTCGCGGATGCCGCCGCGACCGAGTTTGACATCGAAGCCGGCGTTGTCGCTGCGTTCACGGCGGTTCTCGTTCTTGCGGGCCTCATCGCGGATGCGGTCGTGCAGTTTCGACAGTGCCGAGAAAGCCGCGTAGTCGAGGTAGCGACGATAGACGAAGGGCGTGACCAGTTGCAGCAACGACTGCTCGTCCGCCGTAGTAGCTTCGGCCGGCGCCAGGCCGGTGCTGGCGATGACCCGGGCCTTGAACCAGGCGAATCGCTCCCACTCCCTGCCCTGCTCGTAGAAGTACTGCTCCAGCATGTTGAGCGAACTGATCATCGGCCCCGAATCGCCATAGGGGCGAAGACGGGTGTCCACCCGGAATACGAACCCATCCTCGGTCGGCTGCGACAACAGGTGGATCATCCGACGGACGATCTTTTCGACGGCCTGAGGCTGCGGTCCCTGGTCACGCATGACGAACACCAGATCCACGTCGGATGAAACGTTCAATTCGCAGCCGCCGAGCTTGCCCATGCCGACCACCAGGAGGTCCTGGGCCATCCCCTCGTTGTCGACCAGTTCCTTGCCGGCGGCCGTGAACTCCTGCGCCGCCACCCGCAGGGCGTGTGTGATCGACAACTCGGCCAGTCTGGTCGTGGCGAGGCAGATCTCCGCCACCGGCGCCTGCTGGCTCACGTCGCGTTCGATCATCGCCAGCATGACCAAGTTGCGAAAGCGCCGCAGCGCGGCTTCCGGCGCTTCGCCTGCGGCCAGGCGGCGCTGCCAGAGGTCGGTCAGGACCTGCGGCGTCAGCGGGCCGGCGATGAGCTCGGTCAACTGCGCCAGCGAGCCGTCGTCGCGGGCGCGCAGGGCGGTGAGCGCGCGACGGAAGAAACCGGAGTGCTCCTGCGCCGCGAACGGTCCTGCCCGGTCGGAATCCACCTGCTCGCTCGATGCCATGTCACGAGCGTAACATTTCTCACGCACCCGACCGGCGCCCTGCGGGATCATCCGCAATGGCAACGCGTCGTTGCCGGACATCGGAAGCGGGGGCTTGTTTGATCCGATCTATCGAAGGCCTGCGGGGCCTCGCAGCCCTGCTGGTCGCGCTCTTTCACGCCTACGTCTACGGAAAGTGGGGCGGCCAGCCTGCCGGCTGGGGCGTGCTGCAGCATGCCTGGCTGTTCGTCGATCTCTTCTTCGTGATCAGCGGCTTCGTGATGACGGCCGCCTACGCGGACCGGCTGCAGACGCCGGCGATGCTGGGGTCCTATCTGGTCCGCCGGTTCTTCCGACTGTACCCGCTGCACATCGTCACCACCGTGGCGGTGATCCTCGCCGCCCTGGGGGTCCAGACCGCGAAGTGGCTGCTGGCCCGGTCTGGCGTGGTGCTCGGCGGCGCCGCGCCGTTCGCAGTCCCGTTCTTCGACCCGGGCTATTTCGGCCTGGAGGTGCTGCTGCTGCAGGGCGTCGGCATCCTTCAGATGGAAATCCACAACTATCCCGCGTGGTCGATCTCGGTGGAGTTCTGGATGTACCTGGTCTTCGGCCTGGTCACGATGCTCGTGCGCACGCGCTGGCTGAGGGTCACCTTCAGCCTCGCCATGGTGGCGCTATGCGTCGCTTACTTCTTGCGCGTCTGGTCGTCGCTTGCCCCGGCCGGCGTAACCCTCGATGTCCAGGGACTGCCGCGGGGCCTGCTCAGCTTCTTCCTCGGCGTGCTGTCCTGCCAAGCCTGGCAGTGGATAGGCGCCGGGCGCGCTCCTGCTGCACCGACTGCGTCTACTCCTCCAACTGCTCCAACTGCTCCAACTGCTCCGAGGTCTGCCGGTTGCACAGCCCTCGGCCTTGCCCAACTCGCTGCCGTCGGGCTGGCGCTGTTCCTGGTAGGCCGGCAGGACCAGCTTGGCGTCGCGCAACTGGCGATCCCGTTCGCGTTTGCAGGACTGCTGCTGACGCTGCTGCCCGACCGCGGCCTGATTGCGCGATGGCTGCAGACGAGACCGATGCAATGGCTGGGCCTTCACAGCTATGCGATCTACCTGACTCACATCACGGTGTACACGGTGCTGGACTGGCCGGGGCGCGTGGTCCCCGAACCGGCCAAGCACCTGGTCGGCCTGCTATTTGTCGCCGTCGTGCTGGTGCTGTCCGCTCTCTGCTACCGCCATATCGAAGTGCCCTGGCGGGAACGGGGAAAGCGGATTGCCCGGCGGCTCGAACACGGCTGGGCCGGTCTTGATACCCCGGCCGCGAATCCGCGGGCGACCGGGGCGCCGTACGCCTGAGCCGGAACGGCCCGGCTGCGATCAGGCCAGCACGTACTGGTTCGGATCGTCGATCATGGCCGAAAGGGACTGGCCGGGGCCGGCGTCCGCCACCGGGTTGGTGAAGGTCAGCGTGTTCGACGATGCGGACGTCAGGTTCGGCTGGCCGGAATCGGTGACATTGAAAGTCACGGTGCCGCCGGTGTTGAAGACCGAGTTCCAGGAGAGGTTGCCCAGTTGCGCCGCGTCGATGACCTGACCGGATGCCACCGCGGCGCCGTTCAGGGTCAGCGCGGATTCGAACTCAATGATGTAGTTCGGCAGGCCGGTATTGTCCCAGTCATAGATCAATTTAGTGTCGGACGGGCCCGTGCCCTGATAGAGCGCAGCCCACTGGTCCTCGCCGTTCTCCACGCCGTCCGAGTCGTTCGGCTCGCCGGCATTCCAGGTCGGGGCAGTGCCGGGGAAAGGCACGGCCGCTGCGCCGGCTACCGGGACCCAGCTCCAGCCGTCGGTAGGCGTGGTGGCGGCGTCGTCCTGCGTGAGTCCGATCCACGTTCCATTCTGACCAGTCGGACTTCCCAGTCCATTGGCGGTGGCGCCGGCAAAGGAATCGCGGATAAGCGCAAGCTCGGCCGCCGAATCGATGACCAGCAGATGTCCGCCAGCGTCGATTGCCGCCTGGTTGGCTACCGCCCAGCTGACCGGGGTGGTGCCCACGACGAACTGATAGGCATGACCGCTGGCCTCGTCCAGTTGCAGCGTGGCGGACTCGACCATGGTGGGTGTGATCGTGCCGATCGTTACCGATTTCAGCGTGTCGCCCGCTTCCGGTCCGTTGAAGGCGAAGCTGGCGGCCGAGAGCGCGGTCTGCCCGTCCGCGTCGGTGGCGATGGCCTTGTCGGCACTGGTCGGCGCGACGTTGGCCGGCGGCGGGGGTGGTGGCGGTGGAACGGGCACCGGTGCCGGCGCCGCTACCGGTGCCGGCGCCGCTACCGGTGCCGCTACCGGTGCCGCATTGTCGCTGCCGCCGCTGGCCACGGCCGCTACCCCGCCGACCCCGAGCGCCGCAATGCCGCCGATCGCCCATGGTGACAGCCCCGCTGCTTCGGCGGCTGGGGCGGCAGGAGTGGCGGAGGCGGTGGTCTCGGCCGCAGCGGGCGCAGGCGCGGGGGCGGGCGCCTGGGCGATTTCGCCGATGCCCTGCAGCGGCGCCTGCGTCGGCAGGACGCCGCCCTCGGCTGCGGCCTGCGTGGCGACGGCCTCGGCTTGTGCGGCGTCGACGATCGCTGCCGCTGCCGCCTGGTCTTCCTGCGGATGCCGGTTGCCGTCGATGATCTGTTGTGCGGCCATTTGTCTATCCCCTGGTGGTGGACTGGAAAGTCGTAGGCGTCATGTGCCCGACGTCCTCCCCATCGATGGTCTCATCGTTTCTCCACAGTGGCCAGCGGGTGTGACTTTGCCGCCAGCGGCCCTGCCGACCCCGTCCCTGCGCGCGATCCGCGCGCTGGCATGCTAGAGTCCAAAAT
>JBBRJB010000309.1:0-4485 GCA_038220085.1 Burkholderiales bacterium | reverse complement strand
ACCCATGGTATTGCCTCGGACCAGAGCAAGCCGGCGCAGATCGGGGAATTCGTCGATGCCGCCCTGGCCCGACTCGGCCATGTCGACATCCTCGTCAACAATGCCGGCGCCACCTGGGGCGCTCCCGCGGAGGACCATCCGCTGGACGCCTGGCTGAAGCTGGTGAACCTGAATCTAACCGGCGTCTTCCTGCTGACGCAGGCGATCGGCAAACGCTCGATGCTGCCCAGGAAGTATGGCCGCATCCTGACCGTCGCCTCGATCGCGGGGCTGCGGGGCAACCCACCGGGCGTGCAGCAGACCCTGGCCTACAACACGACCAAGGGCGGCCTGGTCAACTTCACCCGGGCGCTGGCCGGCGAATGGGGCCCGCGCGGTATCACCGTCAACGCCCTGGCGCCCGGCTTCTTCCCATCGAAGATGACCGCGGCGACGCTGGCGTCCATCACCCCGGCCGTCATCGCCCGGACGCCGTTGCAGCGGCTCGGCGGCAAGGACGATCTCAAGGGGGCCGCACTGCTTTTCTGCTCGGCCGCCGGCCAGCATATCACCGGCCAGATTCTCGCCATCGATGGTGGCGTCACTGCCGTCTAGTCATCAGCAGGAACCCAAGCACGAATGAATCCGACTCACGGTCTGCCCGCATCACCAGGAAAACGTCCCGGCAACCTGCCGGTTGCCATCCCCTTCATCGAGTCGATGGGCGCGCAGTTGCTGGAAATGGCGGACGGCCGCGCAGTCGCCACCATGACGCCGAGGCCGGAGCACATGAATTCCTGGTCGGTGGTCCACGGGGGAGTCCTGATGACCCTGCTCGACTTCGTCATGGCGATGGCAGGCCGCTCGACGCGGCCGGACTTGGACCGCGAGGATGCCGGCGCCGGCGGCAACCTGACCGTCGAGATGAAGACCACCTTCATCCGCCCCGGTAAAGGTGTGATGAAGATTACCGGTATCTGCGTGCATGCCGGGCGCAGTCTCAGCTTCTGCGAAGGCGAGATCGTCGACGCGGAAGGGCAGGCGCTCGCCCGGGCATCGGGCACCTTCAAATTCTGGAGCCAGAAATGACGAGTTCGTCTTCCCCCGCCCGGATGAATCGCCGCGTCGTACTCGCCAAGCGGCCCAAAGGCAGCGTGAGCGGCGACAACTTCCGGATCGAGGATGTCGCGCTCGAGCCCCTGGCCGATGGCGAATTCCTGGTGAACAACCGCTATCTCTCGCTCGATCCCTACATGCGCGGGCGGATGGACGACGCCAAGTCGTACGCCAAGCCGATAGAGGTGGGCGAAGTCATGGGCGGCGGTACGGTCGGCGAGGTGATCGAATCCCGTCATCCGGATTTCGCCGTCGGTGACCAGGTTCAGGGTCCACTCGGCTGGCAGTTGTATGCCCGCAGCACCGGCGCCGGGGTCCAGAAACTGCCGCAGTCGAAAGTGCCCCTGACAGCCTACCTGGGCGCCGTCGGCATGCCAGGGGTCACCGCGTGGTACGGCCTCAACCGCATCCTCGAGCCGCAGTCCGGCCAGACGGTGTGCGTGAGCGCCGCAAGCGGCGCCGTCGGCTCGGTGGTGGGGCAGCTCGCCAAGGCGGCGGGATGCCGGGTGGTCGGCATTGCCGGCGGCGAGCGCAAATGCCGTCTGGTGGTGGAGCAGTACGGATTCGACGCCTGCGTCGACTACAAGGCCGGGCGGCTGGAAGAGGACCTGGCGGCCGCCACCCCGGACGGCGTCGACCGGGTGTTCGAGAACGTCGGTGGTGTCGTCATGGACGCGATTCTCACGCGCATGAACCCGTTCGGCAGGATTGCCTTGTGCGGACTTATCGCAGGCTACAACGGCAACGACATCGCGATGACGCGGGTGCGCTCGATCCTGGTCAACCGCCTCAGGATCCAGGGATTCATCATCAGTGACCAGCTCGACGTCTGGCCGATCGCGCTCAAGGATCTGAGCCGCAGAGTCGCCGACGGCACGCTCAAGTACCAGGAATCGATCGCCGACGGTCTCGATCAGGCGCCGTCGGCGTTCGTCGGCCTGCTCAGCGGCGGCAATGTCGGCAAGCAACTCGTCAAGCTGAGCTGACAGAAGCGCCCGCGGAGCGTCAGAAAATGCTGAAGGACTTCGAAAATCGGGTCGCTGTCATCACTGGCGCCGGCAGCGGTTTCGGGCGCGAATTCGCCCGCCTGGGCCATGAACTGGGCATGCGGCTGGTGTTGGCCGACATCCAGCAGGACGCGCTCGATGCGACCGCAACGCAGTTGCAGGGCGAAGGCGCGTCGCTGATCGCCGAGCGGGTCGACGTGTCGGTCGGGATCGATGTCGAGCGTCTCGCGCGCCGCGCGCAGGAAGCCTTTGGCCAGACCGATCTCCTGTTCAACAATGCGGGCGTCGGCAGCGGCGGACTGATCTGGGAGAATTCGGAACGCGACTGGCAATGGGTGCTGGCGGTCAACCTGTGGGGCGTGATCCACGGGATCAGGGCGTTCGTTCCATCGATGCTTGCGCAAGGCACGGACGGACACGTGGTCAACACCGCTTCGGTATCGGGACTGCTGTCCGCCCCGCTGATGGGTGTGTACAACGTCAGCAAGCACGCGGTCGTCACCCTGACGGAAACGCTCTACCACGATCTCCGGCTGGTGAAGGCCGGGATCGGCTGCTCCGTGCTGTGCCCGGCCTTCGTACCGACCGGCATCCACCAGTCCGAGCGCAACCGCCCGGCGGACCTGCATGACGAGGCGCCCACACCCTCGCAGCTCGCTGCTCGCGACACCATTACCAAGGCGGTCAGTGCCGGCCGGCTGACACCCCGACAGGTCGCCAGCATGACCTTCGACGCCATCCGCGACGACCGCTTCTACATCGTCACGCATCCCAAGATCCTCGGCTCCATCGCCCTGCGCCATCAGGACATCATCGAGCAGCGCAATCCGAGCGATCCCTACACCTACAAGCCGGACGCGGCGCAAAAGGACCTTTGACTTTGGCCGGCTCCGGGACTGCCTCGAGTGAGGCGCGAGCCATCAGAACCGGATCGCTGCTGCGCACCCGATCCGCCCGCGCGAGCAAGCCCGCCGACACCGCGGGGAACGAAAGCAACGCAGACATTATCGGGGACGTAGACCTGCACTATGCCAGTTGCGGCGACGAGCAGCGACCGCTGCTGCTGATGCTGCATGGCTTTCCCGAAAGCTGGTTCGCCTGGGAAGCGCTGATGCCGCGTTTCGCCGACCGCTACCATGTCGTGGCCCCGGACCTGCGCGGATTCAACCTGTCCGCCAAGCCCGCAGCGGTCGAGGCCTACCGCGCGCCGGAACTGATCGGGGACCTGACAGCCCTGATCGAGGCGCTCGGCCATGAAAGCGCCACCGTGGTCGCGCATGACTGGGGTGGCGCCATCGCATGGGGCCTGGCCATCGAGCGGCCCGAACTCGTCGATCGGCTGGTGATCCTCAACGCGCCGCATCCGGTGCTGTTCGCGCGGGCTCTCGCCACCGATGCCGCCCAGCAGGTAGCGAGCCAGTACATGAACTGGCTGCGAGCACCTGGGAGTGAATCCAAGCTGGCGGAAAACGACTTCAGCCGGATGGATCGCCTGTTCAGCCGCTTTGGCGCCGCGCAATGGTTCGATGAGGATCCCCGCCGCCGTTATCACCAGGCCTGGCGCCAGCCGGGCGCTCTGCGGGCAATGGTGAACTGGTACCGGGCGACTCCCCTTTACCCGCCGGTCGGGAGCGATCCGGGGGCAGGGCGGGTGGTCCTCGATGCCGCCAGGTTCCGGGTAAGCGTGCCCACCCGCGTCATCTGGGGCCTGGACGATACCGCGCTGCTGCCTGTGCTGCTTGACGGTCTCGAGCAACTCTGCGACGACCTGCGCATCCAGCGCCTGGCCGGACTGACGCACTGGCTGGTGCATGAGGCGCCCGACAAGGTGAACCACGCAATCGAGGAGAGCCTGCTTGCTTGACCCGGACGTGAATAAGGCGCTTCGCACGCCTTGTCCATACCGACCTGCGTGGCGTCGCCCCCCCGCCTGGATCGCCCTGGCCCAGTACGATCCGCTGCACGACGAAGGCCACCATTACTGCGAGCGGCTTCGCGCCGCCGGCGTCGACGCGCGCTGCCGCCTGTTCGAGGGGATGATCCACTCCTTCTTCCAGTTCGGCGGCCTGGTCCCGCTGGCCAGGACCGCGCACCAGGAAGCGGCCGCCGCCATGCGACCTATCTCAGACCGACCGACCTGTAGCAGGAGCCCTGAGTGCCGACCGACCAATTCTCGCTGAGCCTGCCCTTGCGCGTGCGCTGGTCCGAAGCGGACATGCAAGGCGTGGTCTTCAACGCGCACTACATGGCCTATTTCGACCTGGCCATTACCGAGTACTGGCGGGTGCTGTCCAAGGGCGAGCAGGCCTGGCTGACCGAAACCTTCAGCCGACTCTACGTCGTCAAGGCGACGATCGAGTTCCATCGTCCGGCCAGGTTCGAT
>JBBRJB010000308.1:0-4507 GCA_038220085.1 Burkholderiales bacterium | reverse complement strand
CGGACCGGATCCAGCCCTGTGCGCGGTGCTCGACGATTGCCTGCTGACTCTGGAAGACTGCAACCACGCGGTGCTTCGCACCTTGCAGGCGCCGGAACTGCACCAGGCGTGAGCACCGGCCGGGACGGCGATGTCACCATGCCGGCTTGAAACGAAAAAAACCCGGCAGTCTCGCGACGCCGGGTTTTCAGGAGACCGGCGCAAGGCGCCGGCCGGCCGATCCGAAGAAAGGCTATCAGGCAGCCTTACGCTTGGCGGCAGAGCGCGTCGCGTTGGTGGCGCTGTCGACATTAGCTTCGGTCATTTCCACGACCTGGCGGGATGCCTTGTTGACCTGATCGTAGGCCGAGTTGGCGGCGGTGACGGCGGACTTCACCAGCGTAACCACGCCTTCCGAACCGGCCGGTGCGTTCTTGGCCATTGCTTCGATGGCGGCGGTCATCTGACGGTTGCCTTCGCTGAACTGCCGCTCGACGACGCGGGAGATCTCGGTGCCGGTCTCGCTGGCGATTTCATAGACGTGACGGGCGTAGGCGGTGAACTTCTCGCCGGTCGGCTGGGCCGATTCGGACAGGGTGTCACCGAGCGACTTGACGTCTTTGGTTTCCAGCATCGAGACGCCTTTGTTGACGCCTTCTTCCAGGGAAGCCTTGGCGGCCTGGACGTTCAACTGGGTGAGTTTCTCGAAGCCGGCGAAGGAGGCCAGGGCGATCGCCTGGGCGGACTCGAGTGACTGGCGTTGCATGGCTGCGAACTGATCCGGAAATGCGAACATGGATACTCTCCTGGTGTTGGACAATGAATGGCGATGGTTCAGCCCTGGTTCGAGACTGGGCCATCGGAAGCTGTCGTGCACCGATCGCTTTATGCGGATGAGGCGTTTGATGCAATGCACAATGGGAGTGTAATCGTGCAGTGCAGCATTTGTCAAATGCCCCGAAAATGAAACGCCAACGTCAGAAGAAACGCCAACGCCCCAGGAGGAGCCAGGCATGGACCGGATCGAGCCCCAGCGGCGGGAAGACTATCCTCACCTGCAGTGGATAACCACCCGGTGGTCAGACAACGACATCTACGGCCATGTCAACAATGTCGTCTACTTCGCCTACTTCGACACGGTCGTCAACCAGTATCTCATCGAGCGCGGCGTGCTCGATATCCATGGGGGCGGCGTGATCGGCCTGGTGGTGGAGAACGCATGCCGGTACTACCAGTCCTTGCAGTTTCCGGATCGGGTGGCAGCGGGTCTCCAGGTCGAGCGCCTGGGGAACAGCTCGGTGATCTACCGCATCGGTCTGTTCTGCAACGAACAGCCGGAACCCGCGGCCCAAGGGCGGTTTGTCCACGTCTACGTGGATCGCAACACCCGCCGTCCGGTCCCTTTGCCGGCGGCCTTGCGTGACGGGCTCACTCCTTTGGTCACCGATGCCTGATCGCGTTCTGTAGTGCTAGCTAGACCCCTTCCCGTACTCCGACAGGCTCTAATAACAGAATTCCGGTCGCGCGGGAAGTTCGCGTGGTTTATTGGGTTCAGAAAGTAACGCATTGATCTTGAAGGTCGTTTGTGCATAGAATCAGCCGCTCTTCGGGAGAGACGCATGAAATTGGCGGGCTTGGTGGCAGTTCTGGTGGGAATCGTTTCTTGGACCGGAGCAACGCTCCCCGGTGCCGCCGACGCCGCAACGCCAAGCAAGACCGCCGCCACTGGCCACTCAGCGGCCACTCCCCGGGGTAAGGCGCTGCGCCCGGCACCGGCCCGGTCCGGCGCGCGGGGGGCCAAATCCGTCAGCCGGCCCGGTCTGAAGTCCTCTGCCAAAGAATCGCGCGCGGCGCAGGCGGCGCGGGCATCGGTCCGCAAATCCCGTGTGTTGAGCAAGACCCCGCGCGGAGCCCACGCCACGCGGGCCACGGCCGCCATGGCCGGCGATGGGACCACAGCGAAGGCGGTGCCGGCCAGCCTGCATCATTCGGCGGCGGATGCCGGCGGCACGCCCTCCATCGGAGAAGCAATCGGCCTGCATCGGGTACCCGACCCGCTGGCGCTGCGCTCGGCAGTTGCGCTGGTGGTGGATGCCCGCAGTGGCGAGGTACTTTATGAAAAGAATTCGCAGGCCGTCCTTCCGATCGCGTCCATCACCAAGGTGATGATGGCGATGGTGGTCCTCGACGGCAAGCAGCCGCTGAGCCAGCGCATCACGGTCAACGAAGCCGACCGGGATACCGAGCGCCAGAGTTCATCGAAACTTCCGATGGGCTCCACCCTGACCCGCGCCGAACTGCTTCAGCTGGCGCTGATGTCTTCGGAGAACCGCGCCGCCAGCGCGCTCGCCCGCAATTATCCCGGTGGGCTGCAGGCCTTCGTCGCCGCCGCCAATCGCAAGGCAGTCGGGATCGGCATGCGCGACTCGGTGTTCGCGGACGGCACCGGACTGTCATCGTCCAATGTGTCCACCGCCAGGGACCTGGCGGTGATGGTCGCCCACGCTGCGCACTATCCGCTGATCCGTGAATACTCGACAGCCTCTGGCCTGAGTGTCCGGACGGTCAACGGCGCACGGGTGTTCCGGACGACCAACCGGATGGTGGGTAGTTCGGAGTGGGATCTTTCCCTGCAGAAGACCGGCTACATCAACGAATCCGGCAATTGCCTCGTCATGCGCGGCCGGATGGATGGCCGCTCGACGATCATGGTGCTGCTTGATTCCTACGGCCGGTATTCGCGCCTGGGAGACGCCCAACGGATCCGGCGCTGGCTGGAGGGCTGAGCGCTCAGGCGGCCTCGCAGCCGAGGGCGCTGGAGATCTGCGCCGCCGTCTTGCACAGCATCTCGATCCACCCGTCCTGAACGAAGTCCGCGGGTGCCGAGATGGAGAGGCCCGCAACCAGTTGACCCGAATCGTCCCGGATGCCAGCGGCGATGCAACGCACCCCCAGTTCGAGTTCCTCGTTATCCCGTGCGTAACCCCTGGCGCGAACCAGTGCCAGTTCCCGGTCCAGCAGAGTCGGGTCAGTGATACTGTTGCGGGTGTGTCCGGCAAGACCCGTGCGCGACACGTAACCCTGAATCAGGCGGGTGGAGTCGGCCGCGAGAAAGAGTTTTCCGACCGAAGTCAGGTGCAGCGGTGCGCGCCCGCCGACGGCGCGCACCACCTGCATGCCGCTGCGCTCGGAGACGGCGCGTTCGATGTAGACGATCTCATCGGCCTGGCGGATGGAGAGGTTGACCGGCTGCGCCGTGACCCTGTGCAGTTCGCGCATCGGGCCCATGGCGGCATCGCGCACATTCAACCGCGCTTTGACGAGGTTGCCCAACTCCAGCAGGCGCATACCCAGCTGATAGGTTCCAGGCTCGACGCGATCGACGAACCGCGCCCAGACCAGGTCGTTGAGGATCCGGTGGGCCGTGGAGGGATGCAGACCGGTGCGGCTGGAGAGTTCCTTGAGGCTGACCGGATCCGGCTGCTGGGCCAGCCCGTCGAGGAGGGAGACCATCCGCTCCAGCACCTGCACCGCCGTCTTTCCGGTTTCCCCGCGGCCGGACCTGCCCGGGGAGTCCGCTGACGCTCTCGGGCTGTGCTCGGCAGACTTGGCCACCAGGGGCGGCGACTGTTGTTTTCTCTCAAGCATCCGGAGCACAAGGGTTGATCAGCGTTGGAGTTATAGCACGCCCGCCCCTGAGGTGTCGATGCGAGCGGCCTGCCGGTGACGGGACTGACGCTGCGGTGTGGCGCCGTCGTTGCCGTGCCGGGGAGAACTCGCCCGCGCCGATGGCGCCAGGGCGAGTCCGCGCGCCATGAACGACAGCCTGCCCTGGGCACCGCACTCCCGGTAGTCGGCCAGCGCCTGGGCCTTCAGGTCGGCGGGCCCGGTCGATCCTGCATCGCGGTGCCTGCGCTCGAGCCAGGAGAGCACCGCGTCGAACAGCGCCTCCAGGCCGATGGCGTGGCTGCGTCCGAACTGTTCGAAGAGATCCCGCGACAAGCGCATCATGCGCTCGAAGGGCCGATCGGCGAGCACCAGGGCCGCCAGCCGCGGCATCCGTCCCGAATTGACCACCAGGTCGAGGAAGCGCGCCAGTAGTCTGATGTCGGCAAGCTCGGTGGCGCCCATGGTGGCGGTCGACAGGACTTCATAGGGTGGCTGCGCGGAGAACCGCAGCCCGTGCTCGCGCTCGTGGCGGGCAATCGGAGCGCCGCGCAACCGCTTGAGGATACCGACCTGGATTTCATGCGGTCGCAGGGCTGCCAGCCGGTCGAAGCCGCAACCGAACGTTTCCAGCGTTTCGGCGGGTAGCCCCGCGATCAGGTCGACATGCAGATGAGCCTCGGAATGGTCGCGCAGCCACCGCAGGTTTGCCTCGGCCTGTTGATTGTCCTGGCGCCGGCTGATCAGGGCCTGCACGCGGGGCTCGAAGGTCTGGATGCCGATCTCGAACTGCAGGGTGCCGGGCGGGAAGCGGGCGATCTGTTCCTTCAGGGAGTCCGGCAGATGGTCCGGCACCAGTTCG
>JBBRJB010000307.1:0-4509 GCA_038220085.1 Burkholderiales bacterium | reverse complement strand
GGGGCTGATGACCACGATCCATTCCTATACCAACGACCAGGTCCTCACGGACGTCTATCACGAGGACCTGAGGCGGGCGCGTTCCGCGACCATGTCGATGATCCCCACCAAGACCGGCGCGGCGGCGGCGGTGGGCCTGGTTCTGCCGGAACTCAACGGCAAGCTCGACGGTTTCGCGATCCGTGTGCCGACCATCAACGTCTCGCTGGTGGATCTGTCCTTCATTGCCGCACGCGACACCAGCATCGAGGAAGTCAATGCCGTGCTCAAGGCGGCATCCGAGAACGAGCTCAAGGGCATCCTGGAGTTCAATACAGAGCCGCTGGTTTCGGTCGACTTCAACCACAATCCCGCCTCGTCCACCTACGATTCCACCCTCACCAAGGTGAGCGGCCGGCTGGTGAAGGTTTCCAGCTGGTACGACAACGAGTGGGGCTTCTCCAACCGGATGCTCGACACCACCGTCGCGCTGATGGCGGCGAAGTAGGCCGGGCTGCCGACAAGGGCAAGGCATGGAAGTCACCCCGGACGAAGCGGCCGTGGTGCTTCGTGAAATACTGGCAGGCATCCGCCCGCTGAGCCCGGTCGACCCGCGACGGCTCTGGTCGCAGACGGCGATCGGGCCGGTAGGCGTGACGACCGGGGGCTGGCGATGCGTCTTTCATGCCCTGGACGGCTCGCTGGACCGCCTGGATTCGATCCGGTCCGACGATGGGAGGGAGGGGCACTGGACCCGCTGGCTCGCACAGGGCAGCGACAATCCATTGCATCTGCTCGACGAGGGTGAGCAGCAGGAACTGGAATACCGTCTGCGCGAATGCCGCTGAAGACGGACGGACGGACACGACACGAGGCAAAAATGAAATTCAAGCGACTGGCGGATGTCGATCTCAACGGCCGGCGTGTCTTCATCCGCAGCGACCTCAACGTCCCCATGGACGAGGCGGGGGCCATCACCGACGACACCCGGATCCGGGCCTCGCTGCCCGCGATCCGCCAGTGCCTCGATGCCGGCGCGGCCGTGATGGTCACTTCCCACCTCGGCCGCCCGGAGGAAGGCAAGCTGACGGCCAAGGATTCCCTGGAGCCGGTGGCCGCGCGCTTGCGCGAACTCCTGGGTAAGCCGGTGCGTCTGCAGAAGGACTGGGTCGGGGGCGGATTCGACCTGGCCCCCGGTGAGGTGGTTTTGCTGGAGAACTGCCGCGGCAATCCGGGCGAGAAGAAGGACGACGAGGGACTGGCGCGCCGGATGGCGAAACTGTGCGACGTCTACGTCAACGATGCCTTCGGAACGGCGCATCGGGCGGAAGCCACCACCCATGGACTGGCCCGGTTCGCGCCGGTGGCCTGTGCCGGCCCGCTGCTGGCGGCTGAACTGGACGCGCTCGGCAAGGCCCTGAGCAAGCCGGCGAAGCCGCTGGTCGCCATCGTTGCGGGCTCCAAGGTGTCGACCAAACTCACCATCCTGGAGGCGCTTGCCGGCAAGGTCGACCAGCTCATCGTCGGTGGCGGCATTGCCAATACCTTCATGCTGGCGGCCGGCCTTCCGATCGGCAAATCCCTCGCGGAGCCGGGACTGGTGGACCAGGCCCGGTCGATCATCGAGCAGATGCGACAGCGCGGCGCCGCGGTGCCGATTCCGGTCGACGTCGTTTGCGCCAGGAAGTTTGCAGCCGATGCGCAGCCGGTCGTGAAAGCGGCGAAGGACGTGGCCGATGACGACCTGATCCTGGACATCGGTCCGCAGACGTCGGATCAGTTCGCTGCCATCCTCGAGCAGGCGGGCACCATCGTGTGGAACGGTCCGGTCGGCGTATTCGAGTTCGATTCGTTCGCCCGGGGTACCGAGGCGCTGGCGCGGGCAATCGCCCGGTCGCGGGGCTTTTCGATTGCGGGCGGCGGCGACACGCTGGCGGCGATCGCCAAGTTCGGCATCACCGCCGACATCGACTACATCTCGACCGGTGGCGGCGCCTTCCTGGAGTTCCTGGAGGGCAAGACCTTGCCGGCGGTCGCGGCGCTGCAAGCGCGGGCCTGACCTTCCCCGCAGCCATCGCCGTCGGAGCCGTGCGCGCGATACGCGGCCGTTTGTTGCACAATCGGGCGGCCGATTGACGGATTGACGGATTGACGGATTGACGGATTGACGGATTGACGGATTGACGGATTCGGCTGATTCGGCTGATTCGGCTGATTCGGCTGATTCGGCTGATTCGGCCGCTTGCAATGCAGGTAACAGGACAACCATGAACGTTCCTCGCGCAACCAAGATCGTCGCCACACTCGGGCCTGCGAGCACCGAGCCCGACATGCTGCGTCGCCTGATCGCCGCCGGTGTCAACGTCGTCCGGGTGAATTTCTCGCACGGCAGCAGCGACGAACACATCAAGACCGTGCAACTGGTCCGTGAGATCTCCGCGGAGATCAAACGCGACGTCGGGGTGCTCGCGGATCTCCAGGGGCCCAAGATCCGTATCGGCAAGTTCGCCGATGGCAAGGTGACACTGGCCGAAGGCGCGCGCTTCGCGTTCGACATCGACTGCGACGTCGGCGACGAGCATCAGGTCGGCCTCGACTACAAGGAACTGGTCAACGACGTCAAGGTCGGGGACACCCTGCTGCTGAACGACGGTCGCATGACGATGAAGGTGCAGAAGGTCACCGACACCCGGATCGAATGCGTAGTGCTGGTCGGCGGCGTGCTCTCGAATCGCAAGGGAATCAACCGCCAGGGTGGCGGCCTGTCGGCGCCGGCGCTGACTTCGAAGGACATGGAGGACATCAAGACCGCCGTCGGTTTCAAGGCCGACTTCATTGCGGTGTCCTTTCCGAAGAACGCCGCGGATATGTACATGGCGCGTGAACTGGCGCGGGCCTCCGGCGGCAAGGCCTTCCTGATCGCCAAGATCGAGCGCTTCGAGGCGATTGGGAACCTGGAGGAGATCCTCAAGGCGTCGGACGGGATCATGGTCGCCCGCGGCGACCTGGCGGTGGAGGTGGGTGATGCGGCAGTACCCGCGCTTCAGAAGCGGATGATCCGCATGGCCAAGGAACTGAACAAGGTCGCGATCACCGCCACCCAGATGATGGAGTCGATGATCGAAATGCCGGTGCCGACCCGGGCGGAGGTGTCCGACGTCGCCAATGCCGTCCTGGACGGCACCGACGCGGTGATGCTGTCCGCGGAGACCGCCGCCGGCAAGTACCCGGTGGAAACGGTGGCGGCAATGGCCCGGATCTGCGACGAAGCGGACCTGTCCAATTCGACACCGCTGGACACCGCTTTCCTCAACCGGCGCTTCACCCGTATCGATCAGGCGATCGCGATGGCGGCCCTGTTCACCGCCCACCACATGCAGGTGAAAGCGATCCTGGCCCTCACGCAATCCGGTTCGACCGCCCTGTGGGTCTCGCGACTGGTGTCTGGCGTGCCGGTCTATGCGCTGACGCCGGAAGAATCCGCCCGCCGGCGGATGTCGCTGTTCAGGGAATGCCATCCGGTGGCGATGGAGTACCACACCAACGATATGCTCACGCTGCTCACCGACGCCGAGCGGGTCATGATGGACAGCGGCTTGTTGCAGCGCGGCGACCTGGTTGTCATCACCAGCGGCGAGCCGGTGGGTAAGTCCGGGGGCACCAATACGATCAAGATCGTTCGTATCGGCGATCACCTGTAAGCATCCTTGTCGGCGGCATGCATATGTCACGGGTGTGCGGGGCCAGTTGCCGCATAATCGGCGCTTCTGAACCAAGTTACGGACCACCGCCATGCCACTGGTAGCCATGCGACAGCTGCTGGATCACGCAGCCGAGAATACCTACGGGATTCCCGCCTTCAACGTCAACAACCTGGAACAGGTCCAGGCGATCATGGCCGCGGCCAGCGAGATCGACGCCCCGGTGATCATGCAGGCCTCTGCCGGTGCGCGCAAGTATGCCGGAGAGATCTTCCTCAAGCGCCTGATCCAGGCGGCGGTCGAATCCTACCCCGACGTTCCGGTGGTGATGCATCAGGACCACGGCCAGTCGCCGAAGATCTGCCAGGGCGCCATCAACCTCGGATTCTCATCCGTGATGATGGACGGGTCGTTGCGCGAAGACGGCAAGACCATCGCCAGCTATGACTACAACGTGGAGGTCACCCGCAAGGTGGTCGACATGGCCCATCAGGTCGGCGTCACGGTGGAAGGCGAACTCGGTTGCCTCGGCTCCCTGGAGACGATGAAGGGCGACAAGGAAGACGGTCACGGCACCGACGCCACAATGACCCGGGAACAACTGCTGACCGACCCGGACGAGGCCGCGGATTTCGTGCGCAAGACCCAGGTCGACGCGCTGGCAATCGCCATCGGCACCAGTCACGGCGCCTACAAGTTCACCCGCAAGCCGACCGGCGACATCCTCGCGATATCGCGCATCAAGGAGATCCACGCCCGGTTGCCGAACACGCACCTGGTGATGCACGGCTCTTCGTCCGTGCCCCAGGACCTGCTGGAGGAAATCCGC
>JBBRJB010000306.1:0-4536 GCA_038220085.1 Burkholderiales bacterium | reverse complement strand
CAATAGGCGTTGAAGATCGGGTTCAGCGCGTCGATCCGGGCCAGCGTGGCGCGCGTCACCTCCACCGGGGACAGGGAACGCGCGCCATACTGCGCCGCGAGGTCAGTGGCCGTCATGAAGCACAGGTCGGCGTCGTCGTCCGGGCGGGCATCTTTCAACTTCGCGATCCTCGTTGCGGGTCGGGGTCCTGGAGGTTAACCGAAGATGCGCGCCGGTGCAGCGCTTACAATGACCGGCTTCTGCACGAGAAGGCTTGGATCGTGGCATCGACGAAGACAATGCGGATCGCGGTAGGGGGCATGCAGCACGAGACCAACACCTTCGCGCCGACTCGCGCGGGTCTGGACGCCTTCGTCAAAGGCGGTGGATGGCCCACCATCCAGCACGGCGACATGCTGTTCGATGCAGTCGATGGCGCCAACCTGCCGGTTGCCGGGGCGATCGACGTGCTGCGTAACGCCAACCACCAGATCGTGCCGTTGACGTGGGCCGCGGCGTCGCCGTCCGCGCATGTCACGCGCGAGGCCTTCGAGTCCATCATCGGCAGCCTCATCGAACGGTTGCAGCAGGCGATGCCGCTCGATGGGGTCTACCTTGACCTGCATGGCGCCATGGTCTGCGAGCATGTCGACGACGGCGAGGGCGAGATCCTCGCGCGTGTGCGCAAGGTGGTCGGTCCCGAGGTGCCGGTGGTGGCGAGCCTGGATCTGCACGCCAACGTCACACGGCGGATGGTGGAAACGGCGGATGCGCTGACCATCTACCGGACCTATCCTCATGTGGACATGGCCCAGACCGGCGCCCGCGCGGCGGGGCGCCTGCTGCAACTCGCCGGCACCGGCCGCTTCCCGGCCAAGGCTTTCCACGTGTTCGACTTCCTCACGCCGCTGCCGTCGCAGTGCACGTTCATGGAGCCGGCAAAGGGGCTGTACGAGTTGCTCGCCTTGATCGAGCGCGAGCACGATGTCTGGCTCGACTTCGCCCCCTGCTTTCCGATGGCGGACTTCCCCGAATGCCAGATGACTGCGGTCTGCTATGCCGGGACTGCAGCGGCCGCCCAGGCCGCGCTCGATCGCATGGTCAAGGCAGTCGAGGACGCGGAACCGGCATTCGTGCTGACCTTGTGGACGCCCGCCGATGCCGTCGCCTATGGGGCCAGGCAGGGCGTCCCCGGTGCGCCGATTATCCTTGCCGATACCCAGGACAACCCGGGTGCCGGCGGCAATGGCGACACCACCGGCCTGCTTGCCGCCCTGATCGCCGCGCGGGTGCCCGATTCGGTACTGGGGTTGCTGGTCGATCCCCCCAGCGCAGAGCGGGCGCACCGCATGGGCGTGGGCGCGGCCGGCGAATTCGCGCTGGGCGCGATCTCCGGGATGGCCGGCCACAGCCCGGTCGCCGGGCGCTTCGTGGTGGAAAGGCTGGGTGATGGCCAGTTCACCTGCACCGGGCCGATGTACAGGGGCTTTCGCATGAAGCTCGGGCCGATGGCATTGCTGCGGGATGAGAAGTCGGGCGTCCGGGTGGTGCTGACCTCGGTCAAGTGCCAGGCGGGCGACCAGGAGATGTTCCGCCACGTCGGCATCGAGCCGATCAGGCAACGCATTGTGGCGGTCAAGAGCTCCGTCCATTTCCGTGCCGACTTCCAGCCGATCGCGAAGGAGGTGCTGGTCGTACGCTCGCCGGGACCGGCCCTGGCCGATCCTGCGGATTTCGCATGGACGCGCCTGCGCCCGGGGCTCAGGCTGCGTCCGCTCGGCCCGCGCTTCACCACGGCCGTGTCGGCGGCCTGATGGCTGGTTCGGAAGAAACCGACCGGGCCGCTCGGGCATTGCTCAACGAGGATGCGCACGGCCTGGCCGCGCGTGTCGTAACCGGCGAGTTGCGGGCGCAGGCGCTGCTCGATGCGTCCTTGCAGCGGATTGCGGCATTGGATGAGCAACTCGGTGCCGTCTGCTGGCTCGATGCCGACCTGGGCCGCCGCGCAGCAGCGGCGATCGATCGCGAAGTGGCGTCTGTCGCGGGCAGGCCGGATGCACAGCGGGCGCTGCTGAGCCGGCGCCCATTCGCCGGCGTCCCGCTCCTGCTCAAGGACCTGGGCGTTGCGGCGATCGGGCTGCCCTCGCGCATGGGTTCGCGCCTGTTCGGCGAAATGGCCGGGGGACCGGTCGAGTGGCAGGTCGATGCGGAACTGGTCAAGCGCTATCGCGCGGCCGGGCTGGTCCCGTTCGGCCGCAGCACCAGCCCCGAACTGGGGATCAGTGCCTCCACCGAGGCGCGCGCGTACGGCCGGCCGACACGCAATCCCTGGGATCTGCAGCGCAGTGCCGGCGGCTCCAGCGGCGGCGCCGGCGCGGCGGTGGCTGCGCGGCTGGTCGCCATCGCGCATGCCTCTGACGGCGCCGGTTCCATCCGGATTCCCGCCAGTTGCTGCGGGCTGGTCGGCCTCAAGCCCAGCCGCGCCCTGATGCCGACCGGCCCCTTGAACGGCGAGAGCTGGGGAGGGATGGCCACGGAGCACATGGTCACCCAGACGGTCCGGGACTGCGCGCTCGCGCTGGCCATCTCGGCCGGCGGCGACGTCGGCGCCTACTACCCGGCCCCGGCGGTTTCCGTGCAGGCATTGCGGGACCTGGCAGCATCGGCCCCCGCTGGCGATCCCGTGCGCGGCGCCAGGCCCCTGCGGATCGGCTTCATCGACAGCCGCTTCGAGGGCACACCGATAGACGCGCGGATCGCGGGTGCAGTGAGAGCGGTGGCGCAGGCGCTGGAGTCGCTCGGACACCCGGTCGAGCCGGCCACGATTCCAGTGGCGACCCACGATATCGTCGAGACGGTGATCCGGACGATGACCTGCTGGACGGCAGCGGGGATCGAGACTTTCTGCCGGACCCGGGGCATCGACCTCGGCACGCTGGCGGAGGACGCGCTCGAACCGGCTACCTGGGGCGCCTTGCGGGCGGGTCAGCAGACCAGCGCGTCGGGCTACATCGCCTTGCTGGGCCGGACCAACCGGATCGCGCGCGCAATCGGCGCTGCGATCGACGACTTCGACGTAGTGATCATGCCGGTGCTGGCGGAACCGCCGGCCGCCATCGGCCGGTTTTCGATGAACAATCCCGACTACATCGACTACCGGCTCGGCGCCCAGGGCCTCATCCACTATTCGCCATTTGCGCCCCTTGCCAATCTGACCGGGCAGCCGGCGGTCTCCTTGCCGCTGGCGATTGTCGACGGGCTGCCAGTTGGAATCCAGTTGATCGGGCGTATGGGGCGAGATGCGGAACTGCTCGCGCTCTGCTCACGACTCGAGGCGCACATGCCCTGGCGGGAGCGGCGCCCGTCGTTGCAATAACGATGGAAAAAGGCGCGAGCGTTGTCGGCACACTGGCGATGCCGGCCGCCATCATTCATCATCAGGCATCATCAGGCATCATCAGGCATCATCCGGCCATGCCAATGTTGCGATTCCTGATACCTGCCCTGGTCGTGGTCAACCTGATCCTCTTCGGACGGGCCCTTGGATGGCTGCCAGGCGTGGTCGGCGACATGCCCGACCCCGGCCGGATCTCGCGGCAGGTGAACCCGGAGCAGATCAAAATACTGCCCGCGCAACCCGGCCGTTCGTCCGCGCCCCGATCGTAGGAGCCTGTCGGAATATGGGAAGGGGTCGCGCGGCGCCAGGCGCACCCGGATGCTCAGCCAGACAGGCTGGTGCGCGTCTGCCAGCGGCTGATCGCCACCGGGTCGAGCACCTCGTAGCCTTCGCGCCCCGGCTGCGACACCAAGCGCATGGCTTCGGCCACCTTTTCCGCTGGCGTCGGACGGTACTTTTCCAGCGGACCCCACAGCACCGGCCTGAGAATGCGGCCGACGATCCGAGCCGCCTTCTCGCCGGGCCTTGGTGTCGTCCGATTGCCGTCCAGGAACGACGGACGCAATGCGGCAACATGGGGCAGTCCCAGCGTCTTGACCGCCTCCTCCACCTCGCCCTTGACCCGCAGGTAGAACACGCTTGAATCGGGGTTCGCGCCGAGGCTGCTGACGAAGATGAAATGCCGGGCATTGCCCCGCTTGGCCAGCCGGGCTATTTCCAGCACCAGGTCGAAATCCACCGCGCGAAACGCGGCTTCGCTGCCGGCCTGCCTGATGGTGGTGCCGAGCGCGCAGAACACGGTGTCGAGGCTGACACTCGGGTCCCATTGGCCGATCCTCGAGAAGTCGACGATCTCGACCTGAAGCGGTGGCTCCGAGATCGCGGGTTGCCTGCGGGCCAGTACCACCACCGGGGCGAAACGGCGGTCGCGCCGCAACTGATTGCACAGTGCCGTGCCGACCAGGCCGGAGGCCCCCGCCACCAGCGCGATACGCTGCTGCTCATGCTGGACCGCCGGCGGATCCGCCAGCATGCTGTCGTCGGTTTGCACTGTCACACGGGCTCCGGCAGGTCAGATGAAGAGGGTCAGCACGCCGGTGTAACCGTAAAGGGTATCGCGCGCGATTTCCCCGTTGGCATAGAACCCCACCAGGGGGAAT
>JBBRJB010000305.1:0-4538 GCA_038220085.1 Burkholderiales bacterium | reverse complement strand
AGCTCCGGCTCTTCGTCGGTGTTCACCTTGATGAACGCGACGTCCGGATTCTCTGCTGCAACCTGTTCGAAAATCGGGGCAAATCCCTTGCAAGGCCCGCACCACGGCGCCCAGAAGTCGATCAGCGCGATGTCGTTATCGCTGACGACGGCGTCGAATTCGTCGGATTTGACAGCTTGTACGGTCATAGCGGCTCCTGCGCGTCCCGGGCCAGGGAATCCGGCGCCCGAACAGAGCAACTGCGTCAAACATCGGGATTTTCAAGCCCGCGGGCTTCGGCAAACGCGAATGAACCAGTCGATCACGGCATGAGGAAAGAGCAGGCGTTGCGGTGGCACGGCGGGGTGGCTGCTTGCCACTGTTGTATTCTTGGTCGTTGTGGTGGGCGTGCCTCGAGCATGGCACGCCAATGACGGGATTGTCCTTATTTTGCCAGTGATCGAGCATTTGCCCCATGTTGCCGCCTCCCCGGTGGGCGTGCCCGCGCCGGACAGCGCTGGCCGGCCGGGGACCCGGCCGCAGGCCCTGCGGCGGACGACCCTGATGGCCGCCGGCTGTTGGCTGTGGACTGGACTCGTCGGCGGACGGCGGGCGCTCGCGCACCACGGCTTTCTCGGCCAATACGATTTTTCACGGCCGATGTACCTGGCCGGACGGGTCGAAGCGGCCTACATCGGACATCCGCATGCGCGGCTCACCCTCAAGGTGCCGGAAAACCTGCGAATGCCACGCGACCGCGAATGGGTGAGGGCGCTGGAAGACGCCGAGGCGCGCCAGACGACCTCGATGCTGCGGCTGAGTGAGCGCAAGGGGCTGGTGGAGGTCTCGTTGGGCGCGCTGCTGACACGCAGGCTGATCGACGATCCCGACCTGGTCGCGCAGGGCCGGGCGCTGGAAGCGATCGTCTATCGGCGTGCAACCCGGGACGAGTACCGGCACGAACTGCTGGCGGTCCTGCTTGCCTTGCCGGATGGCCGCGTGCTGGTCAGTTCGAGCCCGGCGGTCAACGGCCGCTGACTGGTCTTCCGGTGGAATCGGCGGTCTTCGTGACCGGCGACAGGCCGCGAAAACAGCCTGGCAAGATAGTGCCGCCCGCGCCGGCTGGCGGCGATCGGGGGGTTCAATCCGCGCACCGGCACTAGAATCCCGGTTCCAGTATCCGTTTGCTCTTCCAGGCCTCGACATGCAGCCCGATGATTCCCGCCGCAAGGTATTCACCGAACCGATTGAGGCGCTCGCCTATATCCGTGCGCTCTACCAGGAGTCGGTGGAGACGCTGAGGGCCGGGCTGACAACCTTTGCCGCCGGCCAGCTTGGCGCGCAGCGCATTCGTGTTTTCTATCCTTACCTTCGGGTCACGACCGAGACGGTCTCACGGCCGGATTCGCGCCGTTCCTTCGGTTTCGTCGCGGGGCCGGGCACTTATGAAACCACCCTGACCCGTCCGGATCTTTTCGGCCGCTACTTCTCCGAGCAGTTGCGCCTGCTGGTCAAAAACCACGGCGTGAGCCTGCAGGTCGGACTCAGCCAGCAGCCGATGCCGGTCCACTTCGCGCTCTCCGATGAGGTCGTGCTCGACGCATCCTTCGATGAAAGGCAGGCGCGCGACCTGAGCGACCACTTCGATCTGCCGGACCTGGCGGCGATGGACGACACCATCGCCAATGGAGTCGGCAGCACCAGCCCCTACGCGCCGCATCCGCTCGCCTTGTTCACCGGGCCACGGGTCGACTATTCGCTGCACCG
Source organism: Burkholderiales bacterium (assembly GCA_038220085.1). GTDB lineage: Bacteria > Pseudomonadota > Gammaproteobacteria > Burkholderiales > Burkholderiaceae_E > Lautropia. The sequence continues at coordinate 2,792 of JBBRJB010000305.1, read as the reverse complement.
GCTGCGGCACTACACCGGGACATCTCCTGGGCACTTTCAGAATTTCGTGTTGTTCACGAACTACCAGTTCTACATCGACGAGTTCATCCGCATCGGCCGAGAGCGGGTTCTCGCCGACTCGGTCCCGGGAGCGGACGACTACGTCGCTTTCGTCGAGCCGGGCAACAGCATCACCTGGAACCCCAACCATCGCGAGAAGTACCCCTCCGGCGCACCTACCCGCGAGGGCGTGCCGCCCGACCGCCTGCCGCAGATGCCGGCCTATCACCTGCAGCGTGCGGATCGCAGCGGCATCACGATGGTCAACATCGGAATCGGTCCTTCCAATGCAAGGACCATCACTGATCATATCGCGGTACTGCGCCCGCACGCCTGGCTGATGCTGGGTCACTGCGCCGGGCTGCGCAATACGCAGCGGCTGGGGGATTATGTGCTGGCGCACGGCTACGTCCGCGAGGACCATGTCCTCGACGACGAACTGCCCCTGTGGGTGCCGATTCCTGCGCTGGCGGAAGTACAGCTCGCGCTCGAGGGCGCCGTGGCCGACGTGACGCAGATGGAGGGGTACGAACTGAAGCGGGTGATGCGCACCGGCACGGTCGCGTCGGTGGACAATCGCAACTGGGAGCTGCAGCCGCATGCGGCGCTCCTCCGGCGATTCAACCTCAGCCGCGCGGTGGCGCTGGACATGGAGAGCGCCACGATCGCGGCCAATGGCTTTCGTTTCCGCGTGCCGTACGGCACGCTGTTGTGTGTTTCGGACAAGCCCCTGCACGGTGAGCTCAAACTGGCGGGAATGGCGTCGCGCTTCTATCGGGAACGGGTCAACCAGCATCTGGAGATCGGCATTCGGGCCTTGGATGCGCTGCGCCGCCAGGGCCCCGAGCGCCTGCATTCGCGCAAACTGAGGAGCTTCGCCGAGGTGGCCTTTCAATGACTGTTCCCGCTCGGGCTGCGACGCTCGGATGACCGACGGAACCGGGCCGCCGACCTCGGTCCTCAAGCGGGTCGGTTTCTTCCTGGTAGTCGGTGCGGTCCTGTTCGTGCTCTTCGATCGCTTCGGTCCCTATCAGTCGGGTCGCGGCTATCGCCCCCGCCCGATCGAAACCCTCAGCGACGCCGGCGTGCTCCTCGACCGGACCCGGGACGGCCACTTCTATGTCACCGGCACCATCAACGGCAGCGAAGTGGTCTTCATGGTCGATACCGGTGCGAGCACGATTGCGGTCGGCGACGCGCTGGCGCGCCGGTTGGACCTGGGACGGTGCCGGCCACGTCAGTATTCCACTGCATCCGGTACCGTCAGCGGTTGCGAGGCGCTGGCGGATCGGGTTGACGTCGCCGGCCTGCGGCTTTCGGACGTGCCGGTCGCGGTACTGCCGGACGCGGATAACGTGCTGCTGGGAATGAATGTCCTGCGGCATTTCAGGATCGAGCAGCAGCGCGGGCAGATGCGGTTGACCCCGTCCACGCCCTGACCCCGGCGCAACCTGAGAAGGAGTGGAAATGTCTCACCCCTGGTCGCTGGCGGGACACGCGCCGGCGACGGCATTGGAGGCGCAGGGCTTCGCCTTGCTGGCGCCGGCGGAACTGCAGAGGCTCACGACGGTGCCGCCGGCGGTGCTGGTGGACTGGTGGGCCTTGTGGGAACGCCTTTCCCCGGACGAGTACCTGCGTGACGGCGGCAGTTACCGCTCCCGGCGCCACGGCTGCTTCGTGCATGAGGTCGGCAGCGGCGAACTGACCCTGGCGCCGCATCGGCCCCATTGGCAATCGACGGACTACAACGCCCTGCACGGGGGCATCGATCGCTGGTTCGAGCCGCTCGAAGACGGTCTGGTCCGGGATCCGCGCTGGCTGCAGTTGCTGCGCTCACTTGGCCGGCTCTTCGCGCAAGCCGGCGCCTGCGATCGCTGGTATATCGAGGCGCACCAGTTTCGTATCGATGCCGCCAGTGGTGTCGGACGGCCGACCCCCGAGGGCGCCCATCGGGATGGCGTGGACTTCGTTGCGGTAATCGTCGTCAACCGGCGGGACGTCAAGGGTGGCGAGACGCGGGTCTTCCAGGCGGACGGTCCGCTGGGCATGCGCTTCGTGATCGAAGAGCCTTGGAGCGCTCTGCTGCTCGACGATGCCCGTGTCATTCACGAAACCACGCCGATCCAGCCCGTCGGACCGGCGCCAGTGCGCGATACCCTGGTGCTCACCTTCCGCGCGGGGGGATTCCAGGCCTCGGCCTAGTACGCGCGCGGCGCCGTGCTGGGCCGGGCGATCAGCGCTGACCCGAGGTCCACGCACTTGCGCTGACCGGACGACGACTCATCGATGATCGCCGCTGCGACCAGTTCACCGATCCGGCGGCTGGGCGGCGCCACCGAGGTGATGCCTGGTTCCGACTGGGCCGCCATCTCCAGCCCTCCGTATCCTGCCAGCCCGATATCGCCGGGCACCGCCACCCCGCGGCGATTGCATTCGAACAGGGCGCCGACCGCGAGCACGTCGTTGAGGAAACCGACGCCGTCCAGGCGCCGGCCCGAGTCGAGCAACTCGCCCATCATCTCGCGGCCCTGGCGCATTTCCACCCGGCCCTCGCGAAGGGCGACCTGGACTTCGGGCAGGCCCAGGCGGCGGGCCTCGTCGCAGAAGCCCGCGCAGACCTGCTGGGCGCGGTGGTCGTACGCGACGTTCGCGGTGCCGAACCCCAGTCGCCGATAACCGTTCCCGGCGAAATGGCGGGCCAGGCTGCGGCCGACCTCGCGATGGGAGAAACCGATGCTGCGCGCGATGGGTCG
>JBBRJB010000304.1:0-4543 GCA_038220085.1 Burkholderiales bacterium | reverse complement strand
CACCGGCACGCCCGGACGGGCGGACCACCACCATTTCCCCCTGGGCGGGGTAGACGTCGACAAAAGCCCGGATGGAGACACCATGGGAGACCAGGACGTCGACCTCGCCCTTGCCAACCGCCGCGATCGCCGTGCGTACCTGCCGGGTCTGTTCCTGCCGGCCGCCAGGTTCCGTGTAGAGATTCGACAAGGCAGTCCAGTCGGCCGACCGGCCGAAGGCGAGCCGGGCGGTCTCCCTGGTCCGGCACCACGGCGATGCCCTCACCGACGAAGGCACGATCCTCTGGTGCGAAACCAGTCGCCCAGCCTGCGCGCCTGCTCACGACCGGGATCGCTGAGGTTTCGTTGGGTGGCGCAGTCGTCGTGCTTGAACCCGGGTGGGTCACCGACCCCGGGATCGGTGACGGAATGCCGGACCAGCACCACCACGCCGCCCTCGCGCAGGGCCGCGACCATGGACTCCACCCCCGCGTCGTCGGCGCCGGCGGCTTGGGCGTAAACCGGCGCCGAGGCCCACCACAATCCCAGGAGCAGGCCGAGCGCCAAGGCTATCCTGGCGCGAACAGACGATCTCATCAATGCCCCATATGACTTGCCATGAGGCAAAGGGTAGGGCGCAACCGCAGGGGGCCGGACCGATATCCTCGTCAACAGCGCCGGCATCACCGGACCGAATCATGCCCTGTGGGACTATCCGACGGCAGAGTTCGGTCGGGTCCTGCAGATCAACCTGATGGGCGTCCGGCGGCCGTGCCGTTTACTGATTGAAGAGGAGCCTGCGATGAAACCAACGCCCCCTGAATGGCCCCGGATAAGCGCCGCGGTCTACTATGACGACGCGGAAACTGCGATCGACTGGCTGTGCAACGCTTTCGGCTTCATGGTGCGCCTCGAGATCACCGGCGGCGACGGCGGCATAGCGCATTCGGAACTCGTCTTCGGCGACGGGCTGGTCATGGTCGGCCAGACCGGCGGGGGCGGGGGCGAGGAATGGAGAGAGCGCCGGGTCAGCCCCAGTGCGATCGAGGAGCGCAATACCCAGAGCCTCTGCCTGTATGTGGAGGATGTCGAGGCCCACTGGGAGCGGGCCAGATCTGCGGGTGCGAGGATCTTCTCCGATCCCAAGACCACCGACTACGGCGACAATTACTGGACCGACCGCACTTACGGCGCCAGAGACCCGGAAGGACACATGTGGTGGTTCATGCAGCGCTTGAAGACGGCCTCCCGATAAAGCCCCGCTCGCCGGCCGGCTCAGGCCATGATCGCCGACCGGAGCAGGTTCAGCGCCAGCCCCGAGAGGATCAGCCTGAATGCGATCTCGAAGCCGCGTTCGGGCAGCGACCGTAGAATACGCGCGCCGACCTGAGTGCCGACCTGGCCGGCCACGAGCATGGCCACGAGCATCGGTATCCATTCGGCAAACGCGAAACCGAGCACGCCGAAGGCGACCACCTTGGCCGTATGCTGCACGACCATGCACGCGGAGTGCGTCGCAACGACGCCAAGTTTGCCCATGCGTTTGACGTCCCAGAAGGCGGCGACCATCGGTCCGGTCGAGCCGATGAACATCGTGCAGAAGCTTGCGCCGGCGCCGACCAGGGAGAATGCGCGGTCGGAAATGGCATGGGCGCCGAACCGGGGCCCCCACACCGTCCAGAGGATGAACAGTCCCAGAATGATCTGGAGGGTCCGGGTGGGCAGGGCAACCAGCACCAGGCTCGCAACGGCCACCCCGAAGATCGTGCCGGCAGTGAACCAGGCAAGCATCGAGCCCTGGATATTGCGCCTCAGGGTCATTACCCTCGATGCATTGGCCCCAGCCTGGACGACTCCGTGAACCGGCAGAACAACTACAGGCGGCAGGATGGCAAGCAGTACGGCAAGCATGGCCACGCCACCGCCGATGCCGAATGCGGCCGAAATCGCGGCGGTGACGAATGCTGCAGCAACCAGCGCGACCGCCCAGGCAGGGCCCAGGCTCTCGGGTAGCAGGAGTTCCACATCGCTCCAGGGTTGTCCGTGACGCCCGGATTGTGCGCCAGACATCCGGGCCTGTGAGGGGGGTACGTCACTTGCGGGCGCAAGCGCAGAAGAACCCGCCTGCGGAGGCATTTGCCAGTGGTTGCACGATCTCGCTTGAAGAATGCCCCTGCCGGTGAACTGTCAGGGCAGCAGAGGCCCGAGCCCGAGTGGCAGGCGCCAGCGGAGCACCATCGCCTGGGCGAGGCCTTTGCCTTGTCGCCTGCGTTCGTCGGCATTCTGAGCGGTCCCGACCATCGGATCGCGTATTTCAACGATCGTTTTCATCGGCTCGTTGGGCACCGGGAACTGGCCGGACGGCCGATCCGGGCAGCGCTGCCGGAACTGGTGCGCCAGGGCGTCGTCGACGTCCTCGACCAGGTCTACCGCGGCGGCAAGCCCCATGTCGGTTCCGCAGTGCCGCTGGCGCTTCGGCGCGGCCAGGAAGACCGCCTGGAGGAAATCTTCGTCGATTTCGTGCACCAGCCGTTGCGTGGCCCGGACGGTGCGGTCAACGGCATCCTCGTGCACGGCGTCGACGTCACCGAGCAGCACCTGCGGCAGACGGGGGACCGCTTCCTGCTGGCGCTGGATGAGACGCTCGGGCCGTTGACGCAACCGGAGGCCATCGTCGCTGCAGGTACCCATCTGGTGAAGGAGCACCTGCAGGTCCAGAGCTGCGACTTCCTGACGTTGCGGGCGGACGAGGAGACTGTCGATGTCGACAGTCACCACGGCCGGCAGGGCACTGGCGGGCCGGTGCTGCGCCGACTGAGCGAACTGGGGCCTCAGGCCCGGCGCCTCCTGGCGCAAGACCGGCCGTATCTCGACCATCCGGAGCGATCGATGATGGTCGTGCCGCTGCTCAAGGATGGCAGGATCGGCGCGCTGATGATCCTGTGCCATGCGGGCTGGCGCGAGTGGCGGCCTCACGAAGTGGCGCTTGCGCGGCAGGCCAGCAATCGCTGCGGGCAGTCGCTGGCGCGCGCGCGGACGGCGATCGATCTTGCCCAGGCGCTGCGATCGGCACGACGGGCCCGCACGGAGGCGGAACTCGCCGGACATCTCAAGGACGAATTCCTGGCGACGCTCAGCCATGAGTTGCGGACGCCGCTGAACGCGATTCTCGGCTGGGCCGCCGTCCTGAAGAACGGTGCGGCCCCGGGTGTCGACATCGTTCATGGGGCCGACGTCATCGAGCGCCAGGCCCGCGCGCAGGCAAGGGTGATCGAGGACCTGCTGGACATGAGCGTCATCGTCACCGGCAAGCTTCGCCTCAATCTGCGGTCACTCGACCTGACACGGATCCTGGACGACGCGGTGGCCGCCGTGCGCCCCACCGCCCAGGTCAAGCACATCCAGCTCCAGTTGCAGGATCGCGCCAAGGCGATCGGCGTGCTCGCGGATGCCGACCGCCTGCACCAGATCTTCTGGAACCTGCTCGCCAACGCCGTCCGGTTCACACCCCGCGGCGGTCGCATCCAGGTCTCGCTGCGCCAGGTGGCAGCGAACGTCGAGGTCGCAGTGAGCGACAACGGCGAAGGCATTGACGCTACGTTCCTGCCGTTCGTCTTCGATCGTTTCCGGCAGGCGGACGCCTCCACGACCCGGCGGCACGGGGGCTTGGGCCTTGGTCTGTCGATCGTCCGAAAGCTGACTGAACTGCACGGCGGATCGGTTCGGGCTTGCAGCGCCGGCCCAGGCCGGGGTAGCGTCTTCTTCGTGGCGCTGCCGCTGGCAGTATTCGATGACGGGGGTGCGGGGGCTGCTGCCTGGCCTTAATATTGAGCTCGAATCAGTGAGTTCGAGAGGAGATCGACGTGAATACAGGGGGCGAAGGGACTGCCGCATCCGGCCAGGCGGAAAAGGGCACGCGGTTTCGGGACCTGCACCGGCGGGAGGGCGCGTTCGTGATCCCGAATCCCTGGGATGCCGGCACGGCGCGGCTGCTCGCCCAACTCGGGTTCGAGGCGCTCGCCACCACCAGCGCCGGCTATGCCTTCTCGCTGGGCAAGCGCGACAACGAAGTCGGTCGTGAACAGATGATGGGCCATGTCGCCCAACTCGTCGCGGCCACGGACCTGCCGGTCAGCGCAGACCTGGAGAACGGATTCGGTGACGACCCGGCCACGGTGGCCGAGACCATCCGGCAGGCCGCTGCCGCCGGCCTGGTCGGCGCTTCGATCGAAGACGCCACCGCCCGCGCGGAGGATCCGATTTATCCGTTTGAGCTCGCAGTCGAGCGGATCCGGGCGGCGGTCGCGGCCGCGCGTAGTCTGCCGTTTCCTTTCACGCTCACCGCCCGGGCGGAAAACTTTCTGGTGGGGCGCCGGGACCTGAAGGACACGATCGCGCGGTTGCAAGCCTACCAGGAAGCCGGCGCGGACGTGCTTTACGCCCCGGGCCTTGCAAGCCGTGGCGAGATCGAAACTGTGGTCCGCTCCGTCGATCGGCCGGTCAACGTGATCATGGGCCTGCCCGGTCTGGACCTCGACGTGGCGACGCTGGGCGAGATCGGCGT
>JBBRJB010000303.1:0-4545 GCA_038220085.1 Burkholderiales bacterium | reverse complement strand
CTGGAAGGCGACGTTGCGGCCCACGTGCAGGCGTCTGCCCAGGTGATCATAGCTGCGCACAGTGTCTTCCATCGCGGACAGCACGGCCTCCCAGCGGCCCGGCGGCATGGAAAACGTGCCGATGTTGACGTCGGGGGCCTTATCCGGTGGCGCCGGCGGCGCAAGCGGGCCTTCCCTGCGATGGTTGTAGCTGTGCACGTCCAGCAGAACGAACGCGCCGTGTTCACGGACGATGCCGTCCAGCAGCGAGCGCATCATCGTGTAGAAACCGTCATGGACGTGCAGGGAGCGTAGTACGAACCCATCCGACGGCTCTTCTTTCCAGACCTCGAGGCCCCAGGCCTGCGGGGCGGTCCGATAGACGGCGTCCTCGCGGGCGCGATTGAGGTCGACCTCGAAGCGCGAGCGATGGGCAATCACCCGAGTCGGCACGCCCCGGATGAGATCGCCGGTATGAGGGTCTTCCTCGCGCAGGCGCTCGGCTGGAGACAGGCGGATCTTAGCCTGGGCCTCCGGGCGCAATCGACGACCGTGGTGGATCGCGGTGGCCACGATCATGCCGTCGCCCCGGACTGCCGACCAGTGTCCTTCTTCCTCGCCGTGTTCCGCTATACGCCCCTGCGTCATACTCCGGCAGGCTCCTGGATCGATCGATAGTCCGAGTCGTGGAATTGTCGCCCGGATGGGCGGCAAGGTCCATGCCCATCGAGGTACCTGCCGACCGAGGCCAGTGGGGTATCCTTCGGGCTCCATTGGCAGGGTGACAGGCTCCCAGGCAGAAGACGATGTCCGATACCGATCAGGTCCAGGGTAGGCACCGCGCTTTGCGCCCGCTGGCGATTCTGGAGGCGCGGGTAATCGGCGTACTGGTCGAGAAAGAGCGGACCGTGGCCGATAGCTATCCCCTCACCTTGAATGCGCTGGTGGCGGGCTGCAACCAGAAAAACAACCGGCACCCGGTGCTTCAGGTCGGCGACGCGGAAGTGCTGGCCGCGGTAGATGCCCTGAGGGCTCTGTCCCTGGTCATCGAGTCGAGCGGCGGCCGGGTCATGCGCTTTTCGCAGAACGTCAAGCGGGTGCTCCAGGTGCCGACCGAATCGGTGGCGCTGCTGGCTACCCTGATGCTGCGTGGACCCCAGACTGCTGCGGAGCTCAGGATGAACAGCGAGCGCCTGTGCCGCTTCTCGGACACTTCGTCGGTCGAAGCATTCCTGCGCGAGCTGGCCTCGCGCGATGCCGGGGCGCTGGTGACCGAATTGCCCCGCCGGCCGGGCTCGCGTGAAAACCGGTGGGCGCAATTGATCGGCGGTGAGACGGGACTTCCCGACGCGCCTCCTGAGGTAAGCGACGCCGGTGCGGGCGGCGCCCGACGGCAAGCGGCGACCGCGGAAGCGGCGACGGCGCAAGAGGGACTGCCGGTCGACCTGCCGCAGGTTCGGGCCGAGCTGGCGAGCCTGCTGGAGCGTTACGGCCAAGCGCTGGCCGGTGCGGATGCGGCCAGGCTGCAGGAACTCCGGTGGCAGTCATCCCGGGCGATCGTGCCGCAGGCGGAGCGTCCCGGGCAGGCGGAGGGGACGGTGCTCCGATCGCAATTCACCTGCTTCGGCCGGGATTTCGCCACCTCCCTGGTCGAGTTGGAAGGCGGGGATCCGTCCGGGCGCTGGCACGAGATCCAGGCCTGGGTGCGGCTGCCCCAGGGCTGGCGCGTGGTGTCGGCACTGCAGGCAGCGACTCAGGGGTAGAGGCCTCGCTCTTCGCGGGCCTGCAGCACCCGCTGGCAGGCGATCACGTAGGCCGCGGTGCGCAAGGGTACCGACAGCGCCGCCGCCCGCTGCTGGATCTCGCGAAAAGCCCCGATCTGGATCGCTTCCAGGCGAAGGTTGATCTCGTCCTCCGACCAGAAGAAGCTGGAGAAGTCCTGTACCCACTCGAAGTAGGACACGATCACCCCGCCGGCGTTGGCGATGACATCGGGCACCACCGTGATGCCGCGTTCCAGCAGTATCCGGTCCGCCTCCCGGTTCACCGGGCCGTTGGCGCCCTCCACCAGCAGCCGGGTGAGCAGGCGGCCCGCGCGCGGCCCGTTGACCTGACCTTCCAGGGCCGCCGGAATGAGGATGTCGGTGGGCACGTCCCAGAACGCCTCTTCGTCGATGGCCTGCGCTTCGGCGAAGCCCGCAATGCCGCCGTGTTCCTGAGCATGGTCGATCAGCATCGGGATGTTGAGACCGTGCTCGTTGAACAACGACCCGGAGTGGTCCTGTACCGCAACCACGCGCGCATGGGCTTGCGCCATCAGTTCCGCTGCGATGCTGCCGACGTTGCCGAACCCCTGCACCGCCACCGTCGCCCCTTCCAGGCCGAAACCGATCGACTTGGCCGCCTCGCGCGCGGCCAGGTAGACGCCACGACCCGTTGCCTTGACCCGCCCGAGGGAGCCGCCGAGTTCGATCGGCTTGCCGGTCACGACGCCTGTGATGGTGCCGCCCTGGTTGGCGGAGTAGGTGTCCATCATCCACGCCATCACCTGCGCGTTGGTATTGACGTCCGGCGCCGGGATGTCCTTGGTCGGGCCGATGATGATGCCGATTTCGCTGGTGTAGCGCCGGGTGAGCTTCTCGAGTTCGTTGCGCGACAAGGCCTTCGGGTCGACGCGGATGCCGCCCTTGGCGCCGCCGTACGGAATGTTGACAGCGGCGTTCTTGATGGTCATCCAGGCGGACAGGGCCAGCACTTCCTCGAGCGTCACATCCGGGTGGTAGCGGACACCACCCTTGCCGGGACCGCGCGAGAGGTTGTGCTGAACGCGGTAGCCTTCGAAGTGGGCGACCTGACCGCTGTCCATCTCGATCGGGACGTCGACGATGAGAGCGCGCTTGGGATGCTTGAGGGTTTCCACCCAGCGTGCGAGCTTGCCCATGTGCGGAGTCACCTGGTCCACCTGGGCCAGGTAGGTATCCCAGGGGCTGCCGGGAGTGGGCTGAAGGTACGAAAGGGCGGTCATCGCGATTGCTCCGTCACGGCGCCTGCGAACATGGTAGCCTTGCAGGGTTGTCCAACTGCAGGACGAGGAGGCCGCCGCCGGATTGCGACGCCCCCAGCATTCAAGCAGTGCCAGGGTATTTGACACCCGCACGGGAATTAGCGCCAACGGTTGCCGGGATTGAATTCAGTGTTCGACAGTGTCAGGGATGTGGGGCGCAAGCTGATGGCCCAGCTTTCGGGTTACGGCCGCCCCGGCGCAACGGACCTCGCCCCGGCGGGCTCCGGGCCCGCGCGCGGCGACGGCAAGGTTGCGGGCGAGCCCGAGGTGACGGGCCGCAACAGCGCCGGCCTCAAGCCGCTGGTGCGTGACCTGCAGCGCCTGCTGCGGGAAGTGGACGGCGCCCAGAACGACCAGGCCGAAGCGGTCGCGCAATGGAGCCCGGAGGGCCTTCGCACCCTCCTGCGCAATAACTTTCCTGCCGATGAAGTCATCGTCGTCTCCAATCGCGAGCCGTATATCCATCAGCGCACGGAAGAAGGTGTTCACTGGCATCGACCCGCCAGCGGCCTGGTGACGGCGGTAGAACCGGTGATGCGCGCCTGCTCCGGCACCTGGATCGCGCAGGGCAGCGGCTCCGCCGATCGGGAGGTCGTGGATGAACACGACCGCGTCCAGGTTCCGCCGGGTTCGCCCAGCTATACCCTGAGGCGGATCTGGCTCACCGAGGACGAAGAACAGGGTTACTACTACGGCTTCGCCAACGAGGGCTTGTGGCCGCTCTGTCACGTCGCGCACGTCCGGCCGGTGTTCCGGAGCGGCGACTGGCAGTGCTACCAGGCGATCAACCAGCGGTTCGCGGATGCTGTGGTCAAGGAAGCCAAGACGCCCGACCCGATCGTGCTGATCCACGACTATCACTTCGCGCTGGCGCCGGCCATGATCCGAAAGCTGCTGCCGGACGCAACGATCATCACGTTCTGGCATATCCCCTGGCCCAACTTCGAGTCCTTCGGCATCTGTCCCTGGAAGGAGGAAATCCTGGAGGGCATGCTGGGCAGCGACATCCTCGGATTCCACACGTCGTTTCACTGCAAGAACTTCATCGAGACCGTCGATCGATTCGTGGAAGCGCGCATCGAGCATGAGACGGCGACGATCCGCGTGGCGGGCAGCCTCACCTACGTGAACGCCTATCCGATTTCGGTGGCGTGGCCGAAGCCGCTCGATCGTGCGCTTTTCCCGGCCCTTCGGCGCGAGGTGCGCGCAAGGCATGGCCTGCCGCCGACCCATCGCCTCGCCATCGGGGTCGACCGGCTCGACTACACCAAGGGCATCGTCGAGCGGATCCGCGCGGTGGAACGGATGATGGAACTGCATCCGGATTGGGTCGGACAGTTCACGCTGATCCAGATCGCCGCGCCGACGAGGTCCTCGCTGCCGGAGTACCAGCGCTTCGAGGCTGAGGTGCGCCAGGTGGCCGACGCGGTCAACCAGCGCTTCGGTGTCGACGGCCATGACCCGATCCTGCTGCTGATCGAGCATCACGAGATCGAATCGGT
>JBBRJB010000302.1:0-4550 GCA_038220085.1 Burkholderiales bacterium | reverse complement strand
ATTGCAGATCTCGACCCTCACGACGGCGAAATGACCCTCGATGGCAAGGCATGCTCGAGCATGCCCTCGCCCGCGTGGCGTCGGCAGGTGACATACGTGCCGGCCGACTCGGGCTGGTGGGCAGAGGAGGTGCAAGCACTTTTCTCAACCGGAACCGACTTTGCTGCGCTGCTGCCGGCGCTGGGGATTCCGGTCGACGCCGCCTTGTGGCCCGTGTCGCGATTGTCAACCGGCGAACGCCAGCGGCTGTCCTTGCTGCGCGCGCTCAGTGAGGATACGAGGGTGTTGCTGCTGGACGAGCCAACCTCAGGCCTGGACGTGGAAAGCGTCGGTCTGGTGGAGGCGCTTCTGCGCGATTGGCTCGCCCAGGGCATTGCCATCCTGATGGTCACTCACGATCCTGACCAGGCCGAAAGGATGGCCAGCCGGCGCCTGACGCTCAGTGACGGCCGGCTCGAACCGCAGCAGCGATGAACCAGGTTCTGCTCGGCTATTCAGACCTGGCGCTTGCTGCCGTGCTGGTACTGCTCAATGCCGGGTTGTCCTTGATGCTGAACCTGGGTTTCGCACGTGAGTTGCTGGTATCCGGCGTGCGCGTCGTCGTCCAGTTGCTGCTGGTCGGCCTGGTGCTCAAGCTCGTGTTCACGCTCGCCTCGGCGCTGGCGGTCGCTGCGGTGATACTTGCGATGATGGTGGCCGCCAGTTACGAGATCCTGTCGCGCCAGCAACGACGGCTCGCCGGTCCCTGGGGTTTCCTTGTCGGTGCCGGCACGACCATGCTGACCACGCTGTTCGTAACCGGCTTCGCGCTGCTCGCCTTGCGGCCGCAGCCGTGGTTCGCTGCGGACGTCCTCATACCGATTGCCGGCATCGTGCTCGGCAGCGTGATGAACGGTGTCAGCATCAGCCTCAATGCTTTCAATACCGGGATCGTTCGGGAGCGGGCCGCGATCGAGGCGCGGCTCGCGCTGGGCGCCAGCCGCTTTGCAGCCTTGAAGCCGCTTCAGCGCACGGCACTTCGCGCGGGCATGATCCCGATCATCAACCAGATGTCGGCGGCGGGAATCATCACCCTGCCTGGCATGATGACCGGCCAGATCCTGGCCGGCATGGCCCCCTTCGAAGCCGCGAAGTACCAGATCCTGGTCCTGTTCCTGCTGGCCGGTGGTGCCGGGCTCGGTGCGATCGGCGCCAGCTACCTGGCCGTGTGGCGGTGCACCGACGAACGGGATCGCCTGCGGTTGGATCGGCTGGTGAAATAGAGACCGAGGGCTGTGCCCGTTGCGCAGGCCCGGCGATGCCGATCCGCCTACTTGCCGGCAGCTTCGGGCGGTACGCCGTCGAAGAATTCCACGACACCGGTTTCCAGCGAGTATTCCGCGCCAACGACGACCAGGCCGTCTTTCGCCATCAGGTCCTCGAGCAACTCGGAACCATGGCGCAACTGGCTCGCGGAAACGCGGATATTGGCCCGCACCGCCTGATGCACCAGGGCGTCGTGGTCGTGGCGCAGTTCCGTTTCGAGTAGCGTCTGCACCGAGGGCCGGACCCGGCCCACGATCGAACGCAGGCTGCGCGACTGCTCGAGCGGTGGGCGCTCCAGTTCCTCGAGGGTTGCCAGGATGGCGCCGCACTGGGAGTGGCCCAGCACGACGACCAGGCGCGTGCCGAAGCGCTCGGCTGCAAATTCCACGCTGTCGACCTGCGATGGCGCGACCACGTTGCCGGCGACCCGGATGACGAACAGGTCGCCCAACCCCTGGTCGAACACGAACTCGGCGGGGACCCGCGAGTCGGAACAACCGAGGATGATGGCAAACGGCTTCTGGCCCACCGGCAGTTCGAGTCGACGCGTCTGGCTCACGAGTTCATTGCTACGGACCCCCGTTACGAATCGGCGATTGCCATCGCGAAGCCGCTCGAGTGCTTCCAGTGCAGAGATCATGTTTGCGGTCCTTCTGGGATAGGCTAGACCGATCGGTGATGCCACCGTCGATCCGGATGTTCTGGCCAGTAATGTAAGCGGCCCGGTCGGACGCCAGCAACGCGATCAGTTCCGCGACCTCGCCGGCCCTGCCATAGCGGCCCATCGGGATTCTTTCACGAAAAGCTTCTTTCTCCGGGACACTGTCGATGAACCCGAGTCGTCTTCCGTCAGGTCCAGCACCGGCGCGCGAGGGCCGTGTCCGGCGCTGTTGACCAGGGCGTCGATACGAGGATGGCGATCTTGAATCCATCGGCGGGCAGTCTGCGGGCCGCCGCCGCGCCCATGCCGCTGCCCCCGGCCGTCACCAGGGCCACCTTTACCGATCCGGCTTCCGATGCCATTTTTCAGCTCCTTGTCTGCTCGGGCGTACGCCGACGAAAATGCGTCAGGCCGGCATGGCCCGTCAGCCCGCGGCTCGCCCGGATGAGCGCAGTGTACCCGTGCCGGATCAGTCCGAAGGGACGCATGCGAACGGCCCACCATCCTGGTCCGGCATTAGGCCTGTGGTTTGCCGCGCGCGGTTATGCTTCCTCTTCACTGACTGCATGGTCCCTCTCCACCAACCGGATACTCCAAATGCCAAATATCAATCGACGCACTTTTTTTATGCAGGCGGTTCTCGTCGGCTCTGCGGTTTCGTCCATGAAAGCGATCGCCCAGGCTCCGCCCAAACTGGCGGAGTCGGACCCGCAGGCCGTGGCGCTCGGCTACAAGCACGACACCAAGGAGGTCGACAACAAGAAGTTCCCTAAGCATGAGCCGTCTCAAGTCTGCGCCAACTGCCAGTTGTTTCAGGGCAAGAAGGACGACGAGTGGGGCGGGTGCGCCATTTTCCCCGGCAAGCAGGTCGCCGGACAGGGCTGGTGCAGCGCCTGGATCAAGAAACCAGGCTGAGTCCTCCACCGCGCCGAGGCGCCCGGTCCGCATCGTAGCCCCCGGTGCCCCGGCGCGGATTCCCTTCAGCATTCCCATTTTGAAGCCGGTGAATCCGCGAGGATTGACCGGCTTTCCCGCGCTCTCCACTAAACTACCGTTTTCTTTGCAGGCGGGCCCCCAGGCGGGCACGGAACGACATGTTTGACGCGGTTCGCAAGTATCAAAGGGTCATGCTCGGGATCATCCTCCTGGGAATCCTCCCGGCGTTCGTCTTTTTCGGCGTTTCGGGATACGACAACATGGCGGGCGGGGGCGACGATGTTGCGGTCGTAGCCGGACAGAAGATCTCCCGGCAGGCCTTCGACCAGGCCCATCGCCAGCAGGTCGAGCGCCTGCAGCAGATGCTCGGCAACCAGGTCGACGTGAAAATGTTCGACACCCCGGCGGCGCGCGCCCAGACCCTGGAGGGTCTGATCACGCAGCAGGCCTTGCTGTCGGAGGCCAGGGACAAGCACATCACGGTACCCGGAACGGAGATCCAGAAGGCCATTCTGGGGATCCAAGGACTTATCGGGGAAGATGGCAAGTTCGACTTCGAACGCTATCGGACACTGCTCGCGCAGCAGAATATGTCACCCGCAATGTTCGAGGCACAAATGCGCCAGGACCTGGCGCTGCAGCAACTCGCCAACGCGGTCCAGCAGACGGCTATCGTGCCGCAGACCGTGGTCGATCGGCTGTTCCACTTGCAGGAGTCCCGTCGCACGGTTCGCACCCGGACGATCGATCCGAAGGATTTCGAATCGGGAATCCAGCCCACCGAGGAGCAACTCGCCAAGTACTACGAGGAGAACTCGACTTCCTTCCAGGTGCCGGAGTCGGTAGACATCGAGTATGTCGTTCTCGACCGCGCCGGGCTCGCGGCAGCAGCCAAACCATCGGACGCGGAACTGAAGGCCTTCTACGAGCGCAACAAAGCCCAGTTCAGCGAGCCGGAGCAGCGCCGCGCCAGCCATATCCTGATCACCCTGCCGGCGGACGCCGACGCGGCGGCCAAGGCCGCTGCCAAGGAAAAGGCGGCCGTTCTGCTGGCTGAACTGAAGGCCTCGCCGGACAAGTTCGCTGACATTGCCAAGGCAAGCTCGCAGGATCCTGGATCGGCGGAGCAGGGCGGCGACCTGGGCTTCTTCGCCCGCGACATGATGGTGAAACCATTCTCCGACGCGACTTTCGCGCTGAAGGAAGGCGAGATCAGCGACCTGGTTCAAAGCGAGTACGGTTTTCACATCATCAAGGTGACCGGCAGCAAGGGCAGTGGCGAGAAGCCGCTTGCGGAAGTGATGCCGGAGGTGGAATCACTTTATCGCCAGCAGCAAGGCGCAAAGCGTTATAGCGAACTGGCGGAATCGTTCACCAACACCGTCTTCGAACAGTCCGATTCCCTGCAACCGGCTGTCGACAAGTTCGCGCTTGAACTGAAAATGGCGGACAAGCTTACCCGCAATCCGGGCCCCGCCGTGGCAGCGGACTCACCGCTTCGGAACCAACGCCTGCTGGAACGGATCTACGGAGACGAGGCGCTTCGGAACAAGCGCAATACGGAGGCTGTCGAGGTCGCGCCGGGCGTGATGGTCTCCGCCCGTGTGGCAGGACATCATCCGGCCAAGCGCCAGCCCCTCGAGGAAGT
>JBBRJB010000301.1:0-4551 GCA_038220085.1 Burkholderiales bacterium | reverse complement strand
GGGCCGGTCGGCGTCTCGGTACCGTTCGCGGAGCCGAGTTTCGTCCTGATGCAGTTCCAATCCCTGCGGCCGTATTTTTACCTCATGCTCGCGGCGCTGGTGGTGAGTTGCCTCGTGTTCCGGAAGATCCGTGGCAGCGCGCTCGGCCTGCGGCTTCGGGCCCTGAAGAATCACCCCGACGCGGCTGCGTCCCTGGGTGTGGATACGGCCGCCGCAAAGCTGATTGCCAGCACCGTCTCGGGTGCGCTGATCGCCATGCTCGGTGTGCTGTATGCCCAGTTCCAGTTTTTCTTCGATCCCGATACGGTCTTCAGTCTCGCGGGGATCTCCATCCGCATCGCGCTGATTGCCATCATCGGCGGCGTGGGCACGATGTCGGGTCCGCTGATCGGCGCCGTACTGATACTGCCGATCGAAGAGGCGACCAACGCCTACCTCTCGTCCCACGGAGCGGGCCTCTCACAGATCGTCTTCGGGGCGATCCTGATTGCCGTCGTCATCCTGCAGCCCAAAGGCCTGCTCCATGTCCGGCAACGGCGGCGCTGACGTGTCCGACAACGTGTCCGACAACGTGTCCGACAAGGCGCCCGGGTCCATTCTGACGGTAAGCCACCTGTGCAAGCGCTTCGGCGGGCTTCAGGCGACCGACGACGTCTCCTTCGACCTGATCCGCGGCTCGATCGTCGGCGTGATCGGACCCAACGGTGCCGGCAAGACCACGCTCTTCAATCAGCTGACCGGTTTTATCCGCCCCGACTCCGGGACGGTGCTGCTCGGCGGGCAGCCGATCGTCGGCAGACCGGCACACCGGATCTGCCGGGCAGGGCTGGTGAAGACTTTCCAGAACGTCGCTACCTTCGGCGACATGACCGTCCTGGAGAACGCCACCGTCGGTGCCCTGGCGCACCATCCCATCGCAGCGGCGCGCGAGCGCGCGGCCCACGCCTTGCGTCGGGTCGGCCTGGCTTCAAGCATGGACAGGCTCGCAGGCGAATTGTCGCTGCCGGAAAAGGCGCGCCTGGAACTGGCGCGGGCGCTGGCCACGGAGCCGAAAGTCATGCTGCTCGATGAAGTCATGGCCACGCTCACCCACGGCGAGCAAGGCGAAATCGTTGACATGGTGAAGGAACTGGCCGCGGGCGGCATGACCCTGCTGGTGATCGAGCATCACATGAGAACGATCATGACCCTGTGCGAGCGTATCCTGGTTCTCAACTTCGGACGACTGATTGCGTCGGGCACGCCGGCGCAGATCGCATCGGATCCCGACGTGGTGGCCGCCTACCTCGGCACGAGGGCCGCAGCGGAACTGGCCCATGCTTGAGATCAGGGACCTGGCTGCGGGTTACGGCCCGGCCGCAGTGCTGCACGGCGTCTCGCTCGACGTGGGAGAGGGCGAGATCGTGGCGCTCATCGGCCCCAACACCGCCGGCAAGAGTTCGCTGCTGCGCTGCATATCCCGGATTGCCATCAGCTGGTGTCGCGGCAGCATGAACTTCCTCGGCCAGGCGCTCTCGGAGAAGGCGGCCCATGAGGTCGCCGGCCTGGG
Organism: Burkholderiales bacterium; assembly: GCA_038220085.1. Lineage (GTDB taxonomy): Bacteria > Pseudomonadota > Gammaproteobacteria > Burkholderiales > Burkholderiaceae_E > Lautropia. The sequence continues at coordinate 3,002 of JBBRJB010000301.1, read as the reverse complement.
CATCGGGCACGTTCTGGAGGGCCGCCAGGTGTTTGCGCAGATGACGGTGGCGGAAAACCTGAGGTTGGGCGCCTGGTCCCGGCGACGGTCGCGGGGTGATCTGGATGCCGACCTGCAGCGGGTCATGACGTTGTTCCCCCGGCTGGGCGAGCGCCTGTCTCAGCCGGCCGGCACCCTGTCCGGCGGCGAACAGCAGATGGTCGCGGTCGGGCGGGCACTGATGGTCGCCCCCCGCCTGCTGCTGCTCGATGAACCCAGCCATGGCCTCGCGCCGCGGGTCGTTGACGAACTCCACGCCGCGCTGCTGCGAATCCATGATCAGGGGGTATCGATTCTCCTGGTCGAGCAGAACGCCCAGCTGGCGCTGACCCTGTCGTCCCGGGCCTACGTCCTCTCCAGCGGTCGGATCGAACTGTCGGGAGAGTCGCGCCGGCTGCTCGCGGACGACCACGTCCGGCAGACATACCTGGGGATATGAGCGGGCCCGAGCGGGGCCCCGGTGTTACCTCAAAATGCAGAATTTGCTACGGCCCCCGGACGGCGTTATACTCACGGGCTCAGCAAATCTGTTGCCTGATCTGCGCCAGCAATGCGCGGCCCTCCGACAGGCCAGTACCATCCAACTAAGGTCTTGAATTTATGCCATTGGTCCGCCTCAAGGAAAACGAGCCATTCGACGTTGCACTCAGGCGTTTCAAGCGAACCATTGAAAAGACCGGGCTATTGACGGAGTTGCGCGCGCGCGAATTCTACGAAAAGCCCACCGCCGAGCGCAAGCGCAAGAAAGCGGCAGCGGTCAAGCGCCACTACAAGCGTCTGCGCAGCCAGATGCTTCCCAAGAAGAAGTACTGAGAAGAAGACAGGAAGTACCGACGGCGCGCAGTCGCTGTCGGGGCCGCGCCCGCAGAGCGCCGCAAAGCTGGCCCGCCATCGGCGGGCCTCGTCGTTTCTTGTGAGCGTCCAGCAGGAGTCTGCCATGAGTCTGAAGGAACGGATCACCGAGGACATGAAGACCGCGATGCGGGCCAGGGACGCCGCACGGCTGTCGACCATCCGCTTGTTGCTGGCGGCGATCAAGCAGAAGGAAATCGATGAGCGGATCGCCGTCGACGACGATCAGGTCCTGGCCATCATCGGCAAGTTGATCAAGCAGCGTCGGGAGTCGATCGAACAGTTCGGCCAAGCAAACCGGCAGGACCTGGTTGAGCGCGAAACCTTCGAGCTCTCCGTGCTGTCGGCCTACCAGCCGGAGCAGGCCAGCGAGGCGGCGGTGCAGGCCGCGGTGGCGGATGCGGTTGCCGCGACCGGCGCTGCCGGACCAGCCGACATGGGCAAGGTGATGGCTCTGCTCAAGACCCAGCTCGCCGGACGCGCGGATATGGCGGCGGTGTCGAAATTGGTCCGGGCGAGGCTGGCAGGCTCCTAGCCGACGCACCGGCAGCGACCTTGACTCCCGGACGCCGGATCGGGCTTAAGATCGGGATTCCAGTTCGGGCGGGCAGCAGGAAATGATTCCCCAGGCATTCATCCAGGATCTTCTCGCGCGGGTCGACATCGTCGATATCGTCGGGCGGACGGTCAAGCTGAAAAAGGCTGGTGCCAACCTCCAGGGTCTATGCCCGTTCCACAACGAAAAGTCGCCGTCCTTCACCGTCTCGCCGGTCAAGCAGTTCTATCACTGCTTCGGCTGCGGCGCCCATGGCACCGCCGTCGGATTTCTGATGGAGCACCACGGGCTGTCCTATGTCGATGCCATCCATGACCTGGCCAACGGGCTGGGGCTGGCCGTGCCCCAGGAGGCGGGAGATCGGCAACGCCAGGCGGCGAATCAGGTGGCCCCGAGCCTGCTGCAGGTTCTGCAGACGGCAGCCGACTTCTACAAGCAGCGGCTGCGGGAGACGCCCCAGGCGATCGAGTACCTGAAATCCCGGGAGCTGACTGGCGCCACGGCGGGCCGCTTCGGCATCGGCTATGCACCGGCAGGCTGGCGCGCGCTGGAATCGGCCGTCGCGGACTATGCCGACGAGGCAATGGTCGACGCCGGCCTGGCCGTCAAAGGCGACGACGGCAAGCGCTACGACCGGTTTCGCGAGCGGATCATGTTCCCCATCCGCAATACCCGGGGCCAGGTGATCGGCTTCGGCGGGCGGGTGCTCGGCCAGAGCGAGCCCAAGTATCTCAACTCGCCGGAGGGCCCCCTGTTCTCCAAAGGCAGCGAACTGTACGGGTTGTTCGAGTCGCGCGAGGCGATCCGTGGCCGTGACCTGGTCCTGGTCGTCGAAGGCTACATGGACGTCGTGATGCTGCACCAGCACGGCGTCGACTACGCCGTGGCGACGCTGGGCACGGCGACGACCGCTGCGCACCTGACCAAGCTGCTGCGCCAGGCCTCCCGTGTCGTGTTCGCCTTCGACGGCGACGCCGCCGGCCAGCGCGCCGCCTGGCGGGCGCTCGAAAACGCGCTGCCGATGCTGGCCGATACGAAACGGCTCGATTTCCTGTTCCTGCCGGCGGCGCACGATCCGGACAGCTTCATCCGCGAGCACGGCGTGACTGCGTTCGAAGACCTGGTGCAGCGGGCGATGCCCCTGTCGGGCTTCCTGGTGCGGGAATTGTGCCGTCGGGTCGATCTGGCCACGGCCGAGGGCCGGGCCCACCTGCAGGCGGATCTCAAGCCCCTGATCAAGGCGATGCCGGACATCGCGCTGCGCGGGCAGATCCTCTTGGAGGTGGCGGCCAGGGCGGGCGTGGAAGTCAACGAACTGCTGCGCTACCTGGGCGTGCGGGCGCCGCCGCCGCCGGCACAGCGCGATGACAGCCGTCCGTTCAGCCGTGGCGGCGGCCACGCCGGCTTCAGCGGAGGACGCGGCGACTATGGGCCGACCAGCGGTTTCGCGGCCCGGCGCGGACAGGGCGCATTCGGGTCCGGCCGCGGTCCGGTCCCGGCCGGGACGCGCGCGCCCGCCGGCCTGCGAAGCCGGGCGGTCTCCCCGCCGACGCTG
>JBBRJB010000300.1:0-4552 GCA_038220085.1 Burkholderiales bacterium | reverse complement strand
GTCGAAACGTTGCATTCGTGCTAGCTTACCAAGGGCATGGCAGATTGGTTAAACAACAGGCGGGCGATAGTGACCGGTGCGGCGCGCGGCATCGGGTTTGCGGCTGCCCAGTCGCTGGCACTGCTGGGTGCCAAGGTCCTGATGGTCGACAACGGCTGCGGCGTCGACGGCGCAGCCGAGGATCCGGCCGTCTCCGAACTGGCAGCCGAGCGTGTGCCCGGGGCGACCGCCCTCGCCATCGACCTCGCCGCGCCGGGCAGCGGCGGGCACATCCTTTCGGTGGCGCAACAGACGCTCGGGGGCGTCGACCTGATCGTGCACGCCGCCGGCGTGCTCGCGCCGCGCGGCGCTCAGTTGTCGAGCCGGGAGACATTTGAGCAGGTCGCGCGGGTCGATCTGTACGGCGCGATGGAACTGTTCGATGCCGCCATTCCCCTGATGCAGGCGCAGGTCAAGGATGGACGGCTGCCGGGGGCGATCGTCACCCTGGTGTCGGCGGAAGCCGTCTACGGCGATCCCGAGCTGTGGGTGGAGGCGGCCAGCAAGGCGGCGCTGCTGAGTCTCACCCGCTCGCTCAGTCATCGCCTGGCGGGCAGCGGCATCGCCTGCAATGCGGTGATTCCCATGGCCGGTACCCGGCAGGTCGATGCGGCGCTGGGCTACGGCCCGGAACGCCAGACACACCACAACCTGATGAAGCCGCTTGCCCCGAGCCTCGTTGCCAACCTGATTGCCTGGTTGTGCACCCCGCTGGCTGCCGGCATCAGCGGACAGGTGTTCATGGCGCGTGGGCGCGAAATCCTGCTGTTTTCGCAGACACGCCCGGCCGACAGTTTCTTCCAGTCGCAGCTGCTCGAGCCGGATGAACTGGCCCAGTCGATGAAACAACTGCGCCGCGACCTGACCGATGACTGGACCGCGATCGACGCGTTCGGCAACGACCCGGTGCCTTGAGGCATTTCCCGGTCGCAGGCAACATCAGACATTCTCCGGAGCACCATGGCAGACAAGGTTTCCATCCCTTCCGATCCGTCCGCGAACGTCGACGCCAAGACTGAAGGCGCCGCGAATCGCACCGATCCCGCACGCAACGATGCGCCGGCTCGTCACATCCGCCTGACCTCGCATCCCTCGGGCGGTGCGCCGATGGCCGGCACGACGCCGCCGGTGGTGTGGGGCGCGGTCACCGCCGCAGCCCGCGGACCGATTGTCGGTACGACTTCCAACCGGTCGCATCGGAACGTCATCGGCACGCACTCCGGCTCCTATGGAATCTATCGTGCCCTGGCGGTCGCCGCGGGGTCGCTCAAGAAGGCTCATCGCGCGGACCTGACCAACACCTCGCCGACCGACGTGGTCGGACCGCACCCGTCGTGGTTCGATCCCGAGCGCATCGTTTCGCTGGATCCGTTCGGTGCGATCGTGGCGGATGTCTTCAGCGACCAGATCGCCGCGGGCGTCGACATCCGGCCCACCATCGCGGTGACCAAGGCGCACATCGATCTGCCGGAGGTCAAGTCCGCCATCCAGGCCAGCAGGCTTCGGGCCGACGGCAAGGTGCTGCTCGCAAACGGCTCCGCGGTCGTCACCAAGGCTGCGATCGAACCGGTCTGGTGGCTGCCGGGCGTCGCCCGGCGTTTCGGCTGCAGCGAGGCTGCATTGCGCCGCAGCCTGTTCGAGGAAACCGGCGGCATGTATCCGGAACTGGTCACGCGCAGCGATCTCGAGGTTTTCCTGCCGCCGATCGGGGGCCAGACCCTCTACGTCTTCGGCGACCCGCGCAGCCTGAGCGATCCGTCGGTCACGCTGACCTGCCGCGTGCATGACGAGTGCAATGGCTCTGACGTCTTCGGCTCGGACATCTGTACCTGCCGACCCTATCTGACGCATGCGATCGAGGAGTGCATCAGCGGCGCACAGCGTGGCGGCGTGGGGTTGATCGTTTACAGCCGCAAGGAGGGCAGGGCGCTGGGCGAGGTCACGAAGTTCCTGGTCTACAACGCCCGCAAGCGGCAGGTGGGCGGGGATTCCGCCGACAAGTATTTCCTGCGCACCGAGTGCGTGGCCGGCGTGCAGGACATGCGATTCCAGGAACTGATGCCCGATACCCTGCAATGGCTCGGCATCCGCAAGATCCACCGGCTGGTGTCGATGAGCAACGACAAGTACGACGCCATCACGCGTTCTGGAATCGAAGTGGGCGAGCGCGTCAGCATTCCCGAGGACCTGGTGCCCGCGGATGCCCGGGTGGAAATCGAGGCGAAGGTGGCAGCCGGCTATTTCTCGGCAGGCGATGTGCCCGGCGCGGAGCAACTGGCGCGGACCAAGGGTCGCGGACTGGGTGACTGATCCGGATCCGCTCACCCGGCTACGGTCCACCGGGACGATCCGGTCCCGCTGCGCCTGCATCCTCGCGGGGGTGTGTGCGGGCGAGTCTCGTCATTTCGTGGTGGCCCGCGACCGGCTTCAGGCTGCAGCCGAACTGGTGACAGCGGTGACGCGCCGCCGCTATCCCGACCTGGCGGTGCCGTACCACAGCCGCTGGCGGCACTTCGAGGCCGCCGGCATCGATCGACATGGCCCCCTGCGCCGTCGCTTGCTCGAGGAATGCGGGGGCGACCCGGTCGCGGCCGCGCGCGCGCTGGTCGACCTGGCAGTCGTCAGTGTGCTGCTCGATGCGGGCGCGGGCGCCCGCTGGTCTTACCGCGAGGCGGATACCGGCGTCACCGTCGGCCGCTCCGAAGGCCTGGCGCTGGCGAGCCTGGCCGGCTTTCGCGCGGGCGTGTTCTCGTCCGATGGCGCGCAGCCGCTGCGAGTGGATACCCACGCATTGCTCGGCCTGGAGGAGGGTCGGCTGGCGGACCTGTTCCAGGTGAGCGACGACAACCCGCTGGTGGGCCTCGCGGGCCGGACCCGGCTGTTGAATGCCCTCGGGCGGGCGCTGGCCGATCATCCGGACCTGTTCGGTCCCCAGGGCAGGCCCGGGACGCTGCTCGACACCCTACCGCGGGACTCGCGGGTGTCCGCATCCGATATCCTGCAGGCGCTGCTGGCCGGGCTCTCCTCGATCTGGCCCAGCGGCCAGTCCCTGGCTGGATCCAGCGTGGGCGATTGCTGGCACCATCGGCTGGCGACGCCCGCCGGCTACACCGGCATCGATGCCGGCTGGGTGCCGTTCCACAAGCTGTCGCAGTGGCTCACGTATTCGCTCCTCGAGCCGTTCGAGTGGGCCGGTTTCGCCGTGACCGGACTCGACGCGCTGACCGGCTTGCCGGAGTACCGCAACGGCGGACTGCTGCTCGACACCGGCGTGCTGGCTCTGAAGGACCCCGCGGCCGTGTCGGTGGCGCACGCCGTCGGCAGCGAACTCGTGGTTGAATGGCGGGCGTTGACCGTCGCGTTGATCGACGAGATCGCAGTGCAGGTCAAAGCGGCGCTGCAGTTGCCACGGCTGCCGCTGGCCGCTGTACTGGAGGGGGGGACCTGGGCTGCGGGCCGCGAACTGGCCATGGCAAGGCGCGGTGGTGAGCCTCCGCTGGCCATCCTCAGCGACGGAACAGTTTTCTGAATCATCTGAATCCCGAAATCGAATCCGCCAGTCTGGAGATCCTGAAATGAATCCTGCAACTCCGGCATCGGGCGACTCGTCTGTGACCGTGGTCGACCATCCGCTGGTACAGCACAAGCTGACCTTGCTGCGGCGGGTGGAAACCAGCACCAACAGCTTTCGCCGCCTCTTGTCGGAGCTCAGCGCACTGCTTGCGTACGAGGTTCTGCGTGACGTCCCGATGCACGATGTCCAGATCGACACGCCGCTTGAACGCATGAGTTCGCGCCTGATCGATGGCAAGAAGGTCTGCCTGGTGTCGATCATGCGCGCCGGCGCCGGCATCCTCGACGGCTTCCTGTCGGTGGTTCCCGGGGCCCGGGTCGGCCACATCGGGCTCTATCGCGATCCGAAGACCCTGGTCGCGGTGGAGTACTACTTCAAGATGCCGCCGGCGATGAGCGAACGGGACGTGATCGTCCTGGACCCGATGCTGGCCACCGGCAACTCGGCAGTCGCGGCGGTCGACCGGCTGAAGGAGACGGGCCCGAAGTCGATCAAGTTCGTCTGCCTGCTTACTGCACCGGAGGGCATACGCACATTCCATGGCAGCCACCCGGATGTCCCTATCTATACCGCTTCGATCGATCGCCAGCTCAACGACCACGGCTACATCCTGCCGGGACTCGGCGACGCCGGCGATCGGATTTTCGGCACCAAGTAGCCACGTTCCGTTCAGGCAGTCAGGTCCCGTTCATGTCTTCTTTCGATTTTGATCTTTTCGTCATCGGCGGCGGCTCCGGTGGCGTGCGTGCCGCCAGGATCGCTGCCGGCCACGGTGCCCGTGTCGCCGTTGCGGAGGAATACCGCTTCGGCGGAACCTGCGTGATCCGCGGCTGCGTGCCCAAGAAGCTCCTGGTCTACGGCTCCAAATTTGCGCACGAGTTCGAGGACGCGGCGGGCTACGGCTGGACCGTGCCGACGCTGACACACTGCTGGCCGACG
>JBBRJB010000299.1:0-4564 GCA_038220085.1 Burkholderiales bacterium | reverse complement strand
ACCACGGCGATCCATCAGCGCGAGATAGCAAGACGCACGGCTGAGAAGATCGACCTGATCGAATCGCAGATGAACCTGGCGATTCCCGCCCGCGTGTCCAAACCGGACGCCCGCCAGGCCGACGCGCTGCCCCCCGCGGCGCCCAAACCCGCACCGCCGGCGAGCATCGACGAGGGCGGCATGGTGATGTTTCCCGCCGCCCGCCCGCCGTCTGCGGACAGGCCGGCCTATAACTTTCGCTCGGTCGACAAACCGGCAGAGGGGCAAAACGGCAGCCCGTTCGGCCAGTTCGGCCGGCAGGGTCAGTCAAACGGGCATGCCAATGGGCATCCCAACGGGCATGGGGCCGCGGCTGCGGCCGGCAAGGAACTGTCGCTGTTGCCAACCAGTGACCCGAGCACCTCGGCCATCCTCGGTGATACCGGGGCGCTGCATTCGGTCGAAGTCCTCAGCTCCGGCCTGTTGCCGGTGTTCGAGGAGGCGGCTGTACTCTATTCCAACGGCCAGGCCAATGAATCCGCGATGATCCTGTGGCAGGCCATCAAGGTGAACCAGTTAGGCGGCCAGACCGAGCAGGCCTGGAAGATGTTGTTCGAACTGTACTTGGCCTCCGGCCGCAGGCCAGAGTTTGAAAGCCTCGCCATCGACTACGCCTCGCGATTCGAAAGTTCGCCGCCGGCATGGAGCGACGACCTCTCACCCCCGGCCGCGGTTAACGCGCGTGCGCTGGCCGCCTCCACCATCGTCTTCCCGGTCAGGCTTGACGCCCAGGTGGTCAAGCAGATCGAGCAGATGCAGCGGGCGGCGCAGCGCGACCGGCCGGCCGAAGTGGACTTCAGCAAGGTCGCCGCCGTGGACTCGGTCGGTGCCGGGCTGCTGCTGCGCACGCTGGTGGATTTCAGGCGCAATGCGCGCAAGCTCACGCTCTCCGGTGTCGAGGCGTTGCGCGTGGCGCTGGCCTCCTGCATCCAGAGCGGGCGGCGTGACCCGTCGGACGAATGCTGGCTGCTCAAGCTCGAGACCCTTCGGTTCCTGGGCGAGCAGCAGCAGTTCGAAGATCTCGCCATCGACTATTGCGTCACCTACGAGGTGTCGCCGCCGTCCTGGGAGCCTTTGCCCAAGTCGATCGGCCTGCACAATGCCGGCGTGGCGGCCGGCGAGGACAGCAAGCGAGTGGTCCTTGCGGACGACGCCTTCGTGCTGGAAGGGGAGATGGATGGTCGCCCCGAGGCCCTCTTCAAGTCGCTGCGCGACTTCGCGCAATCACATTCCGAGATCGTCATCGACTGCCGCCGACTGCGCCGCATGGATTTCGTCTGCGCCGGCGAACTGCTCAATGAAGTCGCTTCGCTGCGCACCGCCGGCAAGTTTCTGGTGTTCCGGGAACTGACCTACCTGGTCGCCTGCCTGATGATGGTCATGGGCATCCATGACCTGGCTGAGCTGAACCTGCGCACGCATTAGCCGCGCTCGCGCTCGCGCCCGCGGCGCTCGCAGATCGCGAGGAACACCAGGCCGGCGGCAAGCCAGTCGATGGCCGCGGCCCATAGCGCGTGACTTGCGAAATGCGCGCCCTGGACGATCCGGACGCTGCTGAAGGCGACGCCGGTAGCCAGCGCGGCCCAGAACAGCGTCCAGGCCAGTCGCGGCCGCCCCAGCGCGCCGGCTGCGAACACCAGCGCGAACAGCGAAAACCCGCCCGCCGAGTGACCGGCCGGAAAGCAGTTGCCGGCGTTGGCCGGTGTCGCGAACCAGGTCGATGCCATCGGCGTGAGCCCGCCGTAGCGCTGCAGGCTCCAGGGGCATGGGAATGCTGTGAACGACTTCAGCACGACGACCAGCGTTGGCCCCAGCGCCATCGCGCCGACGGTCGCCCACAGCACGGCGCGCCAGGGCCGCAGCGCCTCGAACCGGTAGCTTGCCAGCGCGGCTGCAAGCAAGCCTGCAAAGACCGCCAGCACGGCGGACTTCGCGACCCGGTGACCAAGCAACTCCAGCAGGGGCTCGGTCCGCAGCGGGAAGCGGTCGCCGGCGACATCGAAGAAGCGATCCGACAGCATCAGGTCGAAGCCGCTCACGTGCGCCGCCACCGCCAGTGCGACCAGCACAGCCGGCAATCCCACGGTGTACAGGAGTGGGCCCAGCCGGCCGTTACCCGCGGTTCCTTGCCTGCCGGGCTGCGGCCAGGTCGTCGCGTACGGCATCATTGCAGGATTCCGGGTGATGCCAGCGCAATCGTCGGCGTGCCGTGCGCGGGCCGCGCGATCTGGTCGATGCGGCAGGATTGCGCCAGGTCGTAGCCGGGCGCATGAGCGGACGTATCGACCTGCAGCAGCCCCAGCACCGTGTGGAACAGGTAGTCGTGCGACAGCGGCTGATCCGTCTTTGCGCGCAGGCAGGCGGCCTGCAGGTCGAAGGAGCGGCGAAAGCCGGGCGAGGTCCACATCAGCATCGGCACTTTGGTCTGGACCGACGGCGCGATCGCATACGGGATGCCGTGCAGGAAGAGGCCGTTCTCGCCGAGCGACTCGCCGTGGTCCGACAGATAGATCAGCGCCGTGTCGTGGGTCGCTTCGCGGGATTTCAGGTAGGCGATCGCCTGCGTCAGGAAATGATCGGTGTAGCGCAGTGCATTGTCGTAGCTGTTGCGGATGGCGTCGACCTTGCACCGGCGCAGCTCGGCGGTGTCGCAGGTCGGCGTGAATGCCTTGACCGAGTCCGGATAGCGGTTGAAATAGGCCGGACCGTGGTTGCCGAGCTGATGCATCACGATCACCTCACCGGGCGACGCCGCCTGGTCCGTTGACGCGTCGACGATTTTGTCCAGTCCATCGAGCAGTTTCTGGTCGAGGCACTTGCCGGGCTCGCAGTCGGCATGGCCGACGTCGACCTGCTCGAACGGCAGTCCGGCGCAGACGCCCTTGCAGCCGGTCTGGTTGTCGCGCCAGTGCACCCGGAAGCCCGCCCGGGCCAGTACGTGCAGCAGCGACTCGCTGCCGCGGATCCGGCGCTCGTCGTAGTCGCGCCGGCCGACCGCCGAAAACAGGCAGGGCACAGATGTTTCGGTGTCGGTGCCGCAGGAACTGACATCGCTGAAATTGACCAGGTTGTCCGGCTCGTCGGCCAGCAGGCGGGCCAGTTGCGGCGTGGTGTCGCGCGCGTAGCCATTGAGCCCCCAGTTGGCCGCCCGCGCCGTCTCGCCGACGACGATGACGAACAGCACCGGTTTCTGCCGATAGGACCAGGCCGGCGCGAGCCGGGCGTCGACACCGACCGGCGCCAGCGCCACCGTACCGATCTTGCGCTCGGACTGCATGGCCCGTGCCGTCGAGTACAGGTAGTTCGCGGGCGCGATCAGGTAGCGCACTTCCTTCTGGTTGCGGAACAGGCCGGCCAGATCGTGGTAGGAGAATAGGCCGGCGCCGGTCAGCAGCCCGAGCGAGGCCGCCATCGCCGCGACGCGCCGCAGCGATGCGGTCCGCAACGGGGTGCGGCGGATGCGGATCCAGCCGAGCAGCAGCAGGGCCGGTCCGGCCTGCAGTGCCAAGTGCGACAGCAACGCCGGTCCGACCAGGTCACCGGCCTCCTTCACTTCCGAATGCAGCGCATTGCGGATCATGCCCGGATCGAGATAGGTGCCGTACGCCTGCATGTAGTAGGTCGCCATCGCGGTCGCGACGACCAGCGCCGCAAGCAGCAAACGCGCGGTCCATCGGTTGAGCACCAGGGTCAGCAGCGCAAGGTGCAGGCACACCAGCGCGACCAGCAGCGATCCGGCATAGGTCCAGGTGGCCGGCATCGCCCAGTCGCGATCGGCGAGCGCCGCGCCCCAGAACAGCCGGTTGGAGACAAAGGCAAAGTAGAGGCTCGCCAGCAGCGCCAGCGTCTCGGTCGTGAGGACCGGGCGGGGCAGGCGGGACAGGTGGGACAGACGGGGCAGTCGACGAAAGGCGGCGGACAAGGAAGGGATCGAAGCGGGCATCGGTGGAACCTCGGAAGGAACCGGGATGCTGGCGTGGGGCGCCTCGAAGTTGCGTCGAACCTTTGTCGAAAACGCGTCGAATCGCCACAGGAAGCGCTACGGCGTGAAATCGAGCGCGAAGACGCTGCCGCCTGTGTCACCCGGGCGCACCGACAGCGCCCAGCCCTGCTGGACCGCGGTCTGCCGGGCGATCGCGAGACCGAGGCCGCGATTCTTCGGTTCATCGCCGCCGCCGGCGGCGCTGCCGCTCGCAGCGCCAGCAGCCCTGCCGCCACCCGTATCGGCAAGCCGGCTGCTGAAATGCCGGTCGAAGATGTGGCCCAGGTCGCGCTCGGGAATGCCTGGACCGTCGTCAGCGATCTCGATGCCGGTCCGGGTCCGCCGGACTTCGCAGATCCCGGGCGACGCGTGCTCGATGGCATTGCGCAGCAGGTTGCGCAGGATCGTCATCAGCGCCTGGCGGTCCAGCACCGGCGGCGCTTCTGCGCCCAGCCGGTTGCGCAGCTGCATTCGGCCCTGGCCGTTCAGATGCTGGAGACTGGCCCAGGCGTTGTCGACGCACGCATTCAGGTCGACCGGTTC
>JBBRJB010000298.1:0-4570 GCA_038220085.1 Burkholderiales bacterium | reverse complement strand
TTCCGTAGTGTCAGGAGGCTGTCTCATCCAAACACGCAGTGTGCCAACCAAACCGAGTCGAGACCTTTTCAATGGACCCCACACCGAATCAGTCGTTCGAGACGGATTTCTGGAAGGACGCCAAGTTGCGCAAGGCCTGGGACGACATCGTGCCGGGCGAACCCCGCAGGACAGTGCCCTACACGCTGACGCTCGAGGCGATCCAGAAGTATTGCCGGGTGATCGGCGACCTTCATCCGCTCTATTTCGACGAGGACTACGCCGCCAGGTCGCCGTACAAGGGGCTGATCGCGCCGCCGGCCATCCACATCCTGCTGATGTTCTCCTGCACGCCGACCGACGACTGGATGCGCAGTCCCGGCACGGTCAATGCGGGCCAGTCCTGGAGCTACAACCTGCCGGCGCGGCCCGACGACAGGATCCGTCTCGAGGCCCGCGCGCTCGACAAATTCATCAAGAAGGACCGCCTGTTCGTCGTGCACGACAACGTCTTCTTCAACCAGCATAACGAAGTGATCTGCTCCGGCCGCGGCTGGACGATCCGGCCGAGGTGAGGCAGCCATGAGCGACTACTTCAACACCATCCGAATCGGTCAGGTCGTCGACGGTACGCCCTTTCATCCGACCCGCGAGACGATCCGGGAATTCTGCGAGGCGTCGCTGGATTTCAATCCGCTGCATCTCGACGACGACTACATGAAGGGCAGCTTCGGCAAGACGCACTTCGGCGGGATCATCATGCACGGCATGAACAACTTCGGCGTCATCAGCAAGATGATCACCGACTGGTTGTATCCGCATGGCGGCGTCCATCGCCGGCTCGAAACACGATGGAAGTCACCGGTCAAGCCAGGCGACAAGATCACGCCGAGCGCCGTGGTCACCGCCACCAAGGTTTCCGCCAGCAGCCGCTGGGTCACCCTCGACATCAAGGTGGTGAACCAGCGTGACGAGATCGTCGCAGCGGGAGAAGCGATGGTCGAGTTCCCGATCGACAACTAAGCGCCTGCAAGGCGCCACCAAGGAGACACAAGGATGCATCTCTCACTGCCTTTGCTGAAATCATTTGCCGTCGTGGCCGTGTTCGCGCTGGCCGCGGTGCTGCCCGCGGGCGGCCAGGCCCAGGGTTTTCCGTCGCAAACTGTCAGGATTGTCGTGCCGTTCCCACCGGGCGGCACGACCGACATCCTGGCCCGCGACCTTGCCCAGACCTTGACCGAGAAGTGGGGCGTGACGGTGCTGGTCGAGAACCGGGCCGGCGCGAGCGGCACGATCGGCTCCGAACATGTCGTCCGTTCCGCGCCTGACGGCTACACGCTGTTGCTGACGGCGACCCATCACGTCATCAATCCGAGCCTTTACAAGACGCTGAAGTACGACGCCCGCAAGGACTTCACGTCGATCGCCCAGATCGCGGCGGTGCCCAATGTCCTGGTGGTTCATCCTTCGGTGAAGGCCACTACGGTGCAGGAACTGGTGGCGTTGATCAAGTCGCAGCCGGGCAAGATGAACTTCGGATCTTCCGGCCCTGGCGGCGCCAATCATCTGTCCGGTGAACTGTTCAAGTACACGGCCGGCCTGGAGATCACACATATTCCATACAAAGGCGCCGCGCCGGCGCTGAACGACCTGCTCGGGGGGCACATCCCGATGATGTTCGATTCCCTACCGGGCGTGATAGGCCACATCGAGAGCGGCAGGCTCCGCGCCCTGGCGGTGACATCGAAGGACCGCGCCAAGGCCGCGCCGGAGATCCCGACGATGCAGGAAGCTGGTGTCAAGGACTTCGAGGCGACGGCGTGGTTCGGCCTGTACGGACCGGCGAACCTGCCGGCTGACGTGACCGGCAAGCTGTCCGCCGACGTGCTCGAGGCGCTCGGCTCGCCGCGGATCCAGGCGTTGTTCAAGAAGATCGGCGCCGACCCCGGCACGATGTCCCAGCCCGAGTTCACCGCCTTCGTCGATGCGGAACTGACCCGCTGGAACAAGGTGATTGCCGTGGCCGACATCAAGCTCAACTGACGATGAGCGTCGTGGTCGAACGGGCGAAACTGCTGAAGAATCCATGACGAAACAGAACAACGCCCTGTCGCACATCCGCGTGCTCGACCTCTCCCGCGTGTTGGCGGGACCGTGGTGTACGCAGAACCTGGCCGACCTCGGTGCGGAGGTCATCAAGGTCGAACGACCCGGCAGCGGCGACGATACCCGCGCCTGGGGACCTCCGTGGATCGAGGCCGGCGAGGGCTCGGCGGCGCGGGATTCAACCTACTTCGCGGCCACCAATCGCGGCAAGAAGTCGGTCACGGTGGATATCGCCTCGGCCGACGGCCAGGCGGTCGTCCGCGAACTCGCCGCCGTCTGCGACGTGGTCATTGAGAATTTCAAGGTCGGCGACCTCGCCCGCTATCAGCTGGACTATCAGTCGCTGAAGGCGATCAACCCCGGCCTGGTCTACTGCTCGATTACCGGTTACGGCCAGACCGGACCATCCGCCCACAAGCCCGGCTACGACGTCGTTTTTCAGGCGGTCGGCGGCCTGATGAGCATCACCGGGGAGGAGGACTCGCGTCCAGGCGGCGGCCCGCAGAAGGTCGGCATCGCAATCGCCGACGTGATCACCGGCATGTACGCGACGATTGCGATCCTGGCCGCGCTCAGTCATCGCACCGAAACCGGGGAAGGCCAGTACATCGACATGGCGCTGCTCGACTGCATGGTGGCGCTGGGCGGCAACCAGGTGACCGGCTACTTCGCCAGCGGCAAGGTGCCCCGTCGCTACGGCAACGCCCATGCGAGCCTGGTGCCGTACCAGTCATTCTCCACCGCGGACGGCGAGATGGTCGTGGCGGTCGGCAACGACGCCCAGTGGCAGCGCTTCTGCACCGCGCTCGAGCGGCAGGACCTGGCGCAGTCGCCGCGCTGGCGCACCGGGGAAGGGCGGATCGTCGGCCGCGACGAGTTGGTGCCGCAACTGGCTGCCACGATGAAGACGCGGACCTCGGCCGACTGGATCGGGCGGCTGGAAGGGCAGGGCCTGCCGTGCGGCCCGATCAACAACTATCAGCAGGTGTTCGAAGAGCCGCAGGTCCAGCACCGCGAACTTCGGGTGGCGCTGCCGCGCAATGACGGCGGCGCCGTCGATACCATCGCCAGCCCGTTGCGACTGCAGGGCACGCCGGTTCGCTACCAGCAGGCGCCACCGCTGCTGGGCGAGCACACCGAAGACGTGCTGACACGCTTGCTGGGAAAATCGGCGGACGACGTGGCGGGGCTGCGCGCTCGCAAGGTGGTTTGAGGCGGAGCACGCTGCGGCATTGCCGCTCAGACCGGCTGCCCGCGCTGCTGCTTCGTCTTCTCCCGCAGGTGCTGCTCGATCATCGACTTCAACATCGCCGGGCCTTCGAGGTTCGGGTTGACCGCCAGCGCACGAGTGAAGAAATCGAGCGCGATCTCGGGGTGATCGAGCATCAGGTGAATCTGGCCGGCGCCGGCCAGCGCACCGAAGTGGTTCGGGTTGCGCTTGAAGACTTCGTCGCAATCGGCCAGCGAGTTCTCGTAGTCGCCGACCAGGAACCGGATCGTCGCCCGCTTGTTCCAGCCCTCGGCGAAATCGGGCTTGCGCCGGATGATCCGGTTGAAAGTCTCGAGGGCGTCCACGAGCTGGCCGTCCTGCATCTCACCGACGCCACGCAGGTAAAGCTCATCAATGTCCTTGTCACCCGAGCGGCCCCAGATCCGCCACATGGCATCTGATGCCAGGGCGCGTACCAGCGGATCGCTGTCGCGCAGGCGATCCAGCAGCGCATCGACGTCGGGCATCGCGCCGATCTCGGCCAGACGGCGAACCGCATTGCGGCGCAGTTCGAGATCCGGTCCGGCGATCGACTCGAGAGCTTCTTGACGAGTCAGTTGCTCCAGGGAGGCGAATCCGCCGACCGGAGCGGTTGCGATCAGGCAGAGTCCGATCAGGAAGGCAGGCAGTCGTGGTGAAAAGACCCAGGGATGGAATCTATCGTGGAATCGTCCCATGATCACCTCGCGTGTCTTAGAGGCTGAGAGGATCTGACCGATGCTCCCAGGCAATTGCTCACCATTGTCATCCGCAACCGATACATTAGCCAGAACCACAGGAGCCCAGATGAAGCGAACCGGCAAGAAAGTCCCGTCCGGCGTCGGCCCGCAATTCCCCCAGGTCGTGGTGCTCGTCGGTGCCACCGGCGACCTGTCGCGCCGCAAGTTGCTGCCGGGGCTGTTTCATCTGGTCAGCGCCGGCTTCATACCGGGGTGCCGGATCATCGGCGTTTCGCTCGACGACCTCGATGCTGATGGTTTCAGGGCACTGGTGCGGGGCGCACTCGACGAATTTTCGGCGCGCAAGACCGCCGAGTCCGACTGGGACGATTTCAGCCGCGATCTCGATTACGTGCCGCTTGGTGCGGGGTCGGTGGCAGTCAGGGCTGCCGTCGAGCGTGCCGAGCAGTCGTTCGATGGCGAAAGTCGCCGCCTGTTGTATCTCAGCGTGCCGCCGAGCGCGGCGCTGCCGGCGGTGCGGATGCTCGGTGAAGCC
>JBBRJB010000297.1:0-4579 GCA_038220085.1 Burkholderiales bacterium | reverse complement strand
AAGACTTCATCGGCTCCCGCCGGTGCCGGCGAGGGCTACTTTCGGGGAGTAGTGCGGCCGATTGCCGCCTTGCATCAACAACATTGGAGGAAGACAACATGAAAGAAGCGAAAAAAGGATCGGCGCTGTCGGGCCAGTCGGTGTGGGCCCGCTCGTTGATTGCCGCGACGGTAGTCGCGGCAATCCCGGGCATCGGCCAGGCGCAGGAGACGATCAAGATCGGCGTGCTGGCCACGCTGGAAGGGCCCTTCGCGGTGCCGGGGCAGGACGCGATGCGTGGCGCGGACCTGGCGCTCAAGCAGCACAACGGCATGGCAGGCGGCAAGAAGATCGAGTTCATCAAGGCATCGTCCAATGCGCAGCCGGACGTGGCGGTCAATGCCACCCGCAAGCTCGTTGAACAGGACAAGGTCCAGATCATGATCGGACCGCTGTCGGGGTCCGAGGGCGTGGCGGTCAAGAACTACTCCAAGAGCCAGCCCGGGGTCACCTTCATCAATGGCAGTTCTGGCGCCCAGGTGACGACCCTGGTCGATCCTTCCCCCAATTTCTTCCGCTTCAACACCGAAGGCGCCCAGTGGATGGTGGGACTGGGTGACTACGCCCTGTCCAAGGGCTACAAGAAGATGGCGCTGATATCGGAGGATTACTCCTTCCCGTATTCGCAGGTGCAGGGCTTCATGGGCAGCTTCTGCAAGGGCGGCGGCAAGATGGTCGAGAAGGTCTGGGTGCCCCTGGGCACCAAGGACTACGCCTCGGCGATCGCCAAGATTCCGTCGGAAGTCGATGCGCTGCTGGTGGTGCTGGGAGGCTCGGACGCGGTCAATTTCCTGACGCAGTATGAGCAGTCGGGTGGCGACAAGCCGATGGTCGGCGGCAGCATCACCGTGGATCAGACCGTGCTGGGTTACAAGGGCAAGCGGCGTGACTCGATCGTCGGTACGGCCTCGGCCGGACCGATGGCCGACTCGATCGATACGCCGGAGTGGAAGGCATTCGTGGCCGACTACAAGGCAACTTTCAAGGACGGCTTTCCGAGCCCGTCGTTGTTCGCTTTCCTTTACTACATCAACACCAAGGCCGCGCTGGACGCGCTCGACGCGGTCAACGGTGACCTGTCGGGAGGCCAGGCGAAATACCGCGAGGCACTGACCAACCTCACGCTGAAGACCCCGGTAGGCGACTACAAGCTTGACGCGAACCGCAACGCCATCGGCCCCACGTTCATTACCGAGGTGGCCAAGGGCAGCGACGGCAAGTTTTTCAACAAGGTGGTCAAGAAGGTGGACAGCGTCGACCAGACCCTGAACCTGGGCAAGGCGGAGTTCGACAAGATGGGCCTGGGCTCGCGTGACAACCCAAGCTGCCCCTGACTGCCGGACCGGCCTTCGGATCCACGCGGCAGTCTGATGGCGACGCTGATGCAGGCGGCCGCTGCGCCGCGTTCGCTCGCGTCGGGTGACGCCCTCGTGCTGGAGGGCGTCACCCGTCAGTTCGGAGCCCTCAAGGCGATCGACTCGGTCAGTTTCTCGGTGGCCGCTGGTGAGCGGCGCGCGGTTCTCGGCGCCAATGGCGCCGGGAAGACGACGCTGTTCAATGCGGTAACCGGCGACTTCCCGCCCACCGCGGGGCGGGTCCTTTTTTTCGGCGAAGACGTGACAGACCTGCCTCCGCACGAGCGGATCCGTCGCGGTCTTCGTCGCACCTACCAGTCGTCCCTGCTGTTCCGGGATCTCAGCGTGCGGGACAACCTGTTCCTCGCGGCCCGCGGCATTTCCCGCGGCCGGTTCAGCCTTCGGCGCGCGGGGCCATCCCATCCCAGCCAGTTGGCCACGACGGATCTGCTGGAGCGCATCCGCCTCACGCACATTGAGCAGCGCCTGGTGGGTGAACTGTCGCACGGTCAGCAGCGGCAGCTGGAGATCGGCATGGCGCTCGCCGGCGCGCCCCGGCTGATTCTGTTCGACGAACCCGCGGCCGGCCTCTCGCCTGCCGAGCGCCGCGAACTGGTGTCGCTTCTCGGTGCGTTCCCGCCGCACATGGGCTTCGTTCTGATCGAGCACGACCTGGACATCGCGTTGCGGGTGGTCGAGAAGGTGACGATCATGCACAACGGCAAGGTCCTCAAGCACGGCACCCCCGAGCAGATCGAGGACGACGCCGAGGTGCAGGCGATCTACATGGGGAAGAAGCACTGATGGCGTGGTTCTCCGCTCCGGGGCCGGCAGGTGACGCCACCGCGCCCATTCTCGTCGTCACCGATCTCGACGTCTACTACGGACGCGCGCATGCGCTGCAGTCGGTCTCGCTGACGCTCGATCGCGGCGTCCTTGCCGTCGTCGGCCGCAATGGCATGGGCAAGACGACCCTGTGCAACGCGATCACCGGACTGGTGGCGTCCTCCGGCAGCATCGCGCTGGCGGGGGACGAGATCCGGGGCCTGGCGCCGAACCGGATCACCGGGCGCGGCGTCGGCTACGTACCCCAGGGTCGTCGCGTATGGCCATCGCTGACGGTGGACGAGCATCTGAAGCTCGCGGGCAGCGGCAGGACCGGCAATCGCAGCCACACCGGCAAGCGCGACAGCAGCGTCCGCTGGACGGTCAAGCGGATCTACGATACTTTCCCGCGCCTGGCCGAGCGCAAGGGCAACGGCGGTGCACAGCTGTCCGGCGGTGAGCAGCAGATGCTCGCGATCGCGCGGGCGCTCCTGTTCAACCCGCGGCTGCTGGTGATGGACGAGCCCACCGAAGGGTTGGCGCCGGTCATCGTCGAGCAGGTGAAAGTCCTGCTCAAGTCGCTTGCGCAGGAAGGCGACATCTCGGTGCTGCTGATCGAGCAGAACCTGGGCGTCGCCCTCGACATTGCCGACACGATCGCGGTGATGGTCAACGGCCGGATCGCGCGGGTCATGCCGGCAGCCCAACTGGCCGCGGATGTGGCCTTGCAGCAGAGGCTCCTGGGAATAGGCCGAGGTGCTCATGAGGATGAGCCGGGGGCGGATGCAGTCGACGGCGCGGATTCCGGCGGCACGGGACAGCCCCCGGACGACGCCGACGGCGAACCAGTGGAGGCCAAGATCTTCACGATCCGGCGCAGCTTCGATGACGGCGCAGGCGCACCGGCGCCCACCGTCTCGGGCGATGTGCGGGCGGTGCGGGACCTGACCCGGTGGAACGCCAGCGGGGCGGGCGGCTCCCGCGGCTCGGCTCGTCCGGGAGATCGTGTCGTGCAAGGGCGGGCGCAGGGCGAGGGCGCACTGCCGTCGGCGGACAAGGCGGCCGCCGAACTGGCGGGCATCGGTCGCGACGCCCGGGTGGTGGAATTTCCGGTGTCGGCCAATTTGCACCGGGCCGCCTACGTGGTGGGCACCTTCGACACCAAGGCCCGCGAGTTGTTCTTCCTGCGCGGTTGCCTGGACAAGCTCGGGCTGAGAACCGTGACCGTGGACCTGTCGACCTCGGGCGGTCCGTCGCCGGCCATGATTCATCCGCGGGAAGTGGCGCGCCACCATCCGCGCGGCGAGGATGCCGTCTTCACCGACGATCGCGGAAGTGCGGTCGCGGAGATGGCGCTGGCCTTCGCGCGATTCCTGCCCCAGCGTCGCGACCTGGGCGGGGTGATTGCAGCCGGCGGATCCGGCGGTACCGCGCTGGCCACCGCCGCGATGCGCGAATTGCCGATCGGCCTGCCCAAGGTGATGGTATCGACCGTCGCCTCCGGCGACGTGAAGCCGTATGTGGGTCCGTCCGACATCTGCATGATGTATTCGGTGACCGACGTCTCCGGTATCAACCGGATCTCGGCACGCGTGCTGTCCAACGCCGCGCACGCCCTTGCGGGCATGCTTGCCTGGTCCGGGTCCGGCAAGGCGGGATCGGAGAGTCGCGGGGCCGCTGACCTGAAGCCCGCCATCGGCCTGACGATGTTCGGCGTCACCACGCCCTGCGTGCAGGCGGTGGCGCGCCAGCTGGAGGACAGTTTCGACTGCCTGGTGTTCCACGCCACCGGTACCGGCGGCCAGTCGATGGAGAAGCTGGTGGATTCCGGCATGCTGTCCGCCGTGATCGACGTCTCCACCACCGAGATTGCGGACGAGATAGCCGGCGGCATGCTCAGCGCCGGCCCGGGCCGCCTCGATTCCTTCATTCGCACCCGGATCCCCTATGTCGGCTCTGTCGGTGCGCTGGACATGGCCAACTTCTGGGCAATGGACACGGTGCCGTCGCGGTTCAAGAGCCGAAAGCTGCACAGCCACAACCAGAACGTCACGCTGATGCGCACCACGCCGGAGGAGAACCGGCGGATCGGACAGTTCATCGTCGATAAGCTGAACCAGATGATCGGTCCGGTCCGGTTCCTGCTGCCTGAGAAAGGCGTGTCGATGCTCGATGCGGAAGGGCAACCGTTTCGCGATGCCGCGGCGGACCAGGCCTTGTTCGATTCGATCGCCGCCGGCTTTCGTACCACGCCCGATCGCAGGTTGATACGCCTGCCGCTGCACATCAACGATCCGCAGTTTTCGGACGCGCTGGTCGCCAGTTTCAATGAAATCAGCGGGCTGCCAAAGGCGCGGCCG
>JBBRJB010000296.1:0-4591 GCA_038220085.1 Burkholderiales bacterium | reverse complement strand
ACTGTCCGCGCGGCTGGCTGTGCTGGGTAGCGCCGGGATCGATCGGCTGCCGGACGCGGCGCTGGTCCATCTCGGCACCAACGACATCACCCAGCAGAATCAGACCGGCGCGCAGATCCGGACCGATCTGGACGTCCTGATCGCGACCCTGCGGGGCGCCAATCCCGCGATCCGTATCGTGCTGGCCCAGGTGATACCGATTAGCAGCGGCACGCCGGCCAAGGATGCCGAAATCCCGGTCCTCAATTCGGAGATTGCGTCGCTCGCCTTTGCACGCAGTACCGGTGCCTCCCCGGTGACGGTGGTCGACCAGTTCACCGGCTTCACCCCAGCGGACCGCTACGACGGCTTTCACCCCAACGACGCGGGCGAACGAAAGATGGCGGACCAGTGGCTGCCGGCCTTGAAGTCGGCGCTGCAGTAGCAGAATCGGCAGGGCGTGGAGTAGGGTAATAGGGGAAGAGGGCGGGTCGGCAGGCGAGGGGGCTGTGGCATAATCAGCCGGTTTGTCCGCGCCCTTATCATGCCCAATGTCTTCGCTCCCCCTCTGCCGCCTGCCGCACTTGTCCTAGCCGACGGCACCCTCTTTCACGGTTATTCGATCGGAGCGCCAGGGCTCGCCGTCGGCGAGGTGGTGTTCAACACCGCGATGACCGGGTACCAGGAAATCCTGACTGATCCGAGCTACTGTCGCCAGATCGTCACGCTGACCTATCCCCAGATCGGCAACTGCGGCGTCAACGCCGAAGACATGGAGTCCGATCGGATCCAGGCCGAGGCACTGGTCATCAAGGCCCTGCCGGCGATGGTGTCCAACTGGCGCAGTGAAAAAACCCTCAGCGAGTTCCTGCGGGACTGGAACAGGCCCGCCATTGCGGGCATCGACACCCGCAAGCTGACCCGAATCCTGCGTGAGAAGGGCGCCCAGAACGGCTGCGTGGTGGCGGCGGACGCGCTCGGGCAGGCACTGGACATCGAAGCGGCGTTGTCGGCCGCCCGTAATTTTCCAGGCCTCGCAGGCCTCGACCTGGCGAAGGTGGTCTCGGTTGATTCCGCCTATCCCTGGAGCGAGGGCAGCTGGGAACTTGGCCAGGGCTACCGCGGTGCGCAGGCGATTGCCGCGCAAAGACCTGACCAGCGCAGTTTCCGGGTAGTGGCATTCGATTACGGCGTCAAGCGCAATATCCTGCGCCTGCTGGCCGATCGCGGCTGCCAGTTGACGGTGCTTCCCGCCACTGCGTCGGCGGAGGAAGCGTTGGCCTGCGATCCCGACGGAATCTTCCTCGCCAACGGCCCCGGGGACCCGGCGGCCTGCAAGTACGCCAGCGAAGCGACGCGGGTGCTGGTGGATCGCGGACTTCCGACCTTCGGCATCTGCCTCGGCCATCAGATCATGGGCCTCGGCGCCGGCGCGCGGACCGTCAAGATGAAATTCGGGCACCACGGCGCCAATCATCCGGTCAAGGACCTGGAGTCCGGGCAGGTTCTGATCACCAGCCAGAACCACGGCTTCACGGTGGATCCTGATTCGCTGCCGGACAACGTGCGGGTCACCCACGTCTCGCTCTTCGACGGTTCGATCCAGGGCCTGGCGCGCACCGACCGGCCGGCGTTCTGCTTTCAGGGCCATCCGGAAGCGAGCCCCGGCCCCCACGACGTGGATTACCTGTTCGACCGCTTCATCGATCTGATGGCGCGCCACTGACCTTGCAGGGCTGCCTCGCTGCGGCGCGGGCGACGGACTGCTGTAGAAGAATCCAATGCCAAAACGTACCGACCTCAAAAGCATCCTGATCATCGGTGCCGGACCGATCATCATCGGCCAGGCCTGTGAGTTCGACTATTCCGGGGCGCAGGCCTGCAAGGCATTGCGCCAGGAAGGGTTCAAGGTCATCCTGGTCAACAGCAATCCGGCGACGATCATGACCGACCCGGAGACGGCGGACGTCACCTACATCGAGCCGATTACCTGGCAGGTGGTCGAGAAGATCATCGATAAGGAGCGTCCGGATGCGATCCTGCCGACCATGGGCGGGCAGACCGCGCTGAACTGCGCGCTCGACCTGCACCACCAGGGTGTCCTGACCAAGTACGGCGTCGAACTCATCGGCGCGTCACCATCCGCGATCGAAAAGGCCGAGGACCGCCTGAAGTTCAAGAATGCGATGAGCGGGATCGGACTCGGCTCGGCCCGTTCGGGCATTGCCCACACGCTGGACGAGGGGTGGGCGGTGCAGAAGGAACTCGGCTTCCCGGTGATCATTCGCCCCAGTTTCACGCTCGGCGGCAGCGGCGGCGGGATCGCCTACAACGCCGAGGAATTCGAGGACATCTGCAAGCGCGGGCTGGAACTGTCTCCGACGCGGGAACTGCTGATCGAGGAAAGCCTGATCGGGTGGAAAGAGTTCGAGATGGAAGTCGTACGTGACCGCAACGACAACTGCATCATCGTCTGCTCGATCGAGAACCTGGACCCGATGGGCGTGCACACCGGCGATTCGATTACGGTGGCGCCGGCGCAGACTCTCACCGACAAGGAATACCAGTTGATGCGGGACGCCTCGATCGCGATCCTGCGAGAAATCGGCGTCGATACTGGCGGCTCCAACGTACAGTTTGCGATCCACCCGACGACCGGGCGGATGATCGTGATCGAGATGAACCCGAGGGTGTCGCGCTCGTCGGCGCTGGCGTCGAAGGCAACCGGGTTCCCGATCGCCAAGATCGCCGCCAAGCTGGCAGTGGGCTATACGCTCGACGAGTTGCACAACGACATTACCGGCGGCCGGACGCCGGCTTCGTTCGAACCGTCCATCGACTACGTCGTCACCAAGATCCCGCGCTTCGCCTTCGAGAAATTCCCGCAGGCCGACAACCACCTGACCACGCAGATGAAGTCGGTCGGCGAGGTAATGGCGATCGGGCGCACCTTCCAGGAAAGCCTGCAGAAGGCGATGCGCGGGCTGGAGACGGGTGTCGACGGATTGAACCAGATGACCACCGACCGGCAGGTGATCGAAGAAGAACTCGGCGAGCCCGGCTCTGAACGGATCTGGTACGTGGGAGATGCATTCGCCCAGGGGTTCTCGATCGAGGAGGTGTTCGCCCTGACGCGCATCGATCGCTGGTTCCTTGCCGAGATCAAGGAGATCGTGGACATCGAATTGCGCCTGGACAAGATGACCATCGGCGACCTTGACGACGAGACCCTGCGATTCCTCAAGAAGAAGGGATTTTCGGACCGGCGGCTGGGATACCTGCTGGATACCACCGAACACGAGATCCGCAGGTTGCGCCATTCGCTGGGCGTGCGCCCGGTCTACAAGCGGGTCGATACCTGCGCCGCCGAGTTCGCCACCAGCACCGCTTACATGTACTCCACCTACGAGGAGGAGTGCGAGGCTGCGCCGACCGGTAACCGCAAGGTGATCGTCCTGGGCGGCGGCCCCAACCGGATCGGCCAGGGCATCGAGTTCGACTATTGCTGCGTGCATGCCGCCTTTGCGCTCCGCGAAGACGGCTACGAAACCATCATGATCAACTGCAACCCTGAGACGGTGTCCACCGACTACGACACCTCCGACAGGCTCTACTTCGAGCCGGTAACGCTTGAGGACGTGCTGGAGATCGTCGAACTCGAGAAGCCGGTCGGCGTGATCGTGCAATACGGCGGACAAACGCCGCTGAAACTGGCCAAGGCGCTCGAAGCTGCCGGCGTGCCGATCATCGGCACTTCGCCTGACTCGATCGACATTGCCGAGGATCGGGAACGATTCCAGAACCTGCTGACCCGCCTGGACCTGCTGCAACCGCCCAACCGGACCGCGCGCACCGAAGCCGCAGCGCTGCAACTGGCGCAGGAGATCGGCTACCCGCTGGTGGTCAGGCCCAGCTACGTGCTGGGTGGCAGGGCGATGGAGATCGTGCACGAACAGCGCGACCTGGAACGCTACATGCGCGAGGCGGTGAAGGTGAGCAACGATTCGCCGGTGCTGCTGGACCGTTTCCTCAACGACGCGATCGAAGTCGACGTCGACTGTCTCAGCGATGGCGAACAGGTGCTGATCGGCGGTGTCATGGAGCACATCGAGCAGGCCGGCGTGCACTCGGGCGATTCCGCCTGTTCGCTGCCGCCTTATTCGTTGTCGGACAAGCTGATCCAGGAGATCAAGCGCCAGACGGCCCTGATGGCGCGCGCGCTCAAGGTCTGCGGGTTGATGAACGTGCAGTTTGCAATCCAGCAGGACCCGGCAGCGGTGATGGCCGCCGGCAGCAGCGGCGCCGCCACCGACGGCACTGTCTTTGTGCTGGAGGTCAATCCGCGGGCGTCGCGCACCGTGCCGTTCGTATCGAAGGCCACCGGGGTTCCGCTCGCCAAGGTGGCGGCGCGATGCATGGTCGGGCGCTCGCTGGCCGACCAGGGTGTGACCCGGGAAGTGACGCCCAAGTACTTCTCGGTCAAGGAAGCGGTATTCCCGTTCGTCAAGTTCCAGGGCGTGGACACCATCCTCGGGCCGGAGAGGAAGTCGACCGGCGAAGTGATGGGTGTCGGCTACACCTTCGGAGAGGCCTGCGTGAAATCCCAGCTCGG
>JBBRJB010000295.1:0-4600 GCA_038220085.1 Burkholderiales bacterium | reverse complement strand
CACGAACCGCGTCGCATTCCACAGCTTGTTGCAGAAGTTCCGATAGCCCTCGCAGCGGTTGATGTCGAAGTTCAGTGTGCGCGAGAACGAAGCCAGCGAGGCGAACGTGAACCGCATGGCATCCGCGCCGAACGCCGGTATTCCCTTGGGAAAGCTCTTGCGCACGTATTTTTCGATGCGTCCCTTGTGCTCCGACTTGAGCAGGCCAACCGTCGACTTGGCCAGCAGTGCTTCGGTGGTGATGCCGTCGATCAGGTCCAGCGGGTCGAGGGTGTTGCCCTTGGACTTGGACATCTTCTGGCCCTCGGCGTCGCGCACGATGGCATTGATGTAGACGTGCTGGAACGGAACCTTGCCGGTGAAGTACTTCGTCATCATCACCATCCGGGCGACCCAGAAGAAGATGATGTCGTTGCCGGTGATCACGACCGAGGAGGGAAGATAGCGCTCCTGGTCGGCCAGCGCCTGCGGCGTGCGGTCCGGCCAGCCCAGCGAGGTGAAGGGAACGAGCGCGGAGGAGAACCAGGTGTCCAGGACGTCCTCGTCGCGCGTCAGTGTGCCGGTATAGCCGGCGTTGCGCGCCAGGGCCATCGCGTCGGCCTCCGACGTCGCCACGAAGACTTCCCCGCCGACGCCATACCAGGCCGGTATCTGATGGCCCCACCACAGTTGGCGCGAAATGCACCAGTCCTGTATGCCCTCGAGCCAGTGGTTGTAGGTGCTGGCCCAATGCTCCGGGAAGAACCGGACCGCACCGCTGGCGACTGCCTCCAGTGCCGGCGACGTGATCGCGGCATGGCCGCCGATCCTGCCATCCGGCTGGCGCTCGCGGGTGAGGTCGACGAACCACTGGTCGGTGAGCATCGGCTCTACGACTTCGTTGGTGCGGCCGCAGACCGGCATCATGTTGCGATGGGCCACCGTCTTGACGAGCAGGCCGGCCGCTTGGAGGTCCGCCACTACCCGCTCACGGGCGACATAGCGATTCAGGCCCCGGTAAGGCAGGGGCACGGTATCGTTCATGGCCGCGCCCAGGTCCATGATGACAATCAGGGGGATGCCGTGGCGCTGGGCCGCCGCGTAGTCGTTGAAGTCGTGGGCACCGGTTATCTTGACGCAGCCGCTGCCGAACTCCGGGTCCACGAAGTCGTCCGCGATGATCGGTATCTGCCGGTCGCACAGCGGCAGGTCCACCATCTTCCCGACCAGATGCCGGTAACGGGGATCTTCGGGATGCACCGCCAGCGCGCCGTCGCCGAGCATCGTCTCGGGCCGGGTGGTGGCAATGGTCATGCCGGCCAGTGACTGGCCGTCGGCGCCCGTCTGGGGACCATCGGCGAAGGGGTAGAGAATGTGCCAGAGATGGCCGTCGCGCTCCACCATGTCCACTTCCAGGTCCGACACGGCGGTGCGCAAGGCCGGATCCCAGTTGACCAGCCGCTTGCCGCGGTAAATCAGGCCGGCCTGGTAGAGCTGGACGAACACCTCGACCACGGCCCGCGACATCTTCGCGTCCATGGTGAAGTAGCCGGCATTCTGGCCGTCCGCGTCCGCGTAGGGCCAGTTGGCCGAGTCGCCCAGGCGGCGCATCTGCCGCGTGATGGTGGCGCCGGATTCCTGCTTCCACTCCCAGACCCGCGATACGAACGCCTTGCGGCCGAGGTCGTGCCGTGTCTTGCCCTGCGCCTGCAACTGCCGCTCGACGACGATCTGGGTGGCGATGCCCGCATGGTCGGTGCCGACGATCCAGTTGGTGTCGGCGCCTTTCATGCGGTGATAGCGGATCAGGGCGTCCATCAGGGTCTGCTGGAAGGCGTGACCCATGTGCAGTGTGCCGGTGACGTTGGGCGGCGGCAGCTGGATGCTGTAGACCGGATGGCCGGTGGTGCCGGCAGCCGGCGCAGTGGCATCGACCGAGGCAGGCTGGTTGGCGAAATAGCCCCGGTTCTCCCAGAGGGAATACCAGTGCGCTTCGATCGGCGCCGGTTCGAAGCTCTTGGAAAGGGCCTCGGCGCCGCTGCCTGCCACGGTGTCGGCTGATGCGGTGGTCACGGGATTGGCTGGTTTCATGGGCTGGAACGGGAAGCTCGGTTTTGTTTGGCTATTTCAGCGTGCAGGCGGGTCAATTCTTCGGTCACGGCGCGCGCGACGATGTCGCGGATCATCCGGTTGAGTGCGTCATGCAGTTCGTGCGCGACGGTCTCGGCCGCCCGCTCCAGCACCGGGGTCAGGGTGTTCTGCAACTGGGCGTCGAGCAGGGCGTCGGAACGACGCAGGAGCCGTTCCAGGACGTTCTCCCTCACCCGCTGGGCGAGGTCGCCCCAATCCACCTCCGCGAAGCTCTCGGGCAGCTCTTCCGTATCGTAGCGCGGAACCTGCACCACTTCCGTCAGCATCGGGATCGGCTCATCGACGACGGCCCGCGCCTGGGCAGACTGGATATTCGCCGGAACCGGCAGTCCGTGAGAGACCGGCGCGTCCGTCGGACCTTCGGCCACAGGCTCAGACCCGGCGGGCTCGGAGTCGTCCAGGGCAACCACTTCGTCCAGTTCCTCGATGTCGTCCGGATCGACCGGATCATCGAGTGCATCGAGGTCGGCCAGGTCGATGATCTCGGCGAACTCCCCCAGGTCGCCCAGGTCGACCTGCTCATTGAGTTCCTCGAGGTCGGCTTCGTCGAGATCCTCGAGCCCGGCAAGCACATCGTCCCCGCCGGTGGTGGAGTCGGCGGCGGCAGGTGCGTCGGTCGCACCGGCATCGGCCGCTTTGCCCGGTTCATCCGCGTCTGGATTTATCAGCGGCGGATCACTCATGCGCCGACCTCGTGGTTCTGCAGCGGATAGCCCCGGTCCTTGTAGTAGCGAAACCGCTGGCGGGCCTGAGTGCGGTCCTCGGCCTCGGTGCTGACGATTTCCACGAGGCGCTCGAACCGGGTGAAAAAAGGAGGCAGCTCCGCCCCGAGGTTGACCAGCACCTCGTGATGCGGCAGTTCCGTGGCAGACCCGGTCAGCAGCACGGGCGTTCGCGCGGCCAGTGGATCGGAGGCCATGAGGTGGGGGATGAACTCGAGCGGTGAAAACCGCCACAGGGCATCGTCGAACAGGCGCAGCCGCTCGACGTCCTCGCAGTACACCACCACCTGCTGGCCGGCCTTGCGGATTTTGCGGATCAGCCGGCAACCGTAGTCGATTTTGTCCAGTACGTTGAAATGAAAATCGACGCGGGTCATCTTGCGTTTCAGGCTGCGCTGTCGATGAGGTAGCGGGTGAGCAGGCCGACCGGCCGGCCGGAAGCCCCCTTGCTGGCGCCGGACTTCCAGGCCACGCCCGCGATGTCCAGGTGCGCCCACTGGTAGGCCTTGGTGTAGCGCGACAGGAAACACGCGGCGGTCACTGCGCCGCCGGCGCGACCGCCGCCGATATTGCCCATGTCGGCAAAGGGTGAACGCAGGGATTCCTGGTAGGCGTCGTCCAGCGGCATGCGCCAGCAGGTGTCGCTGATGTCGCTGCCGGCGGAGGCGAGTCGCTGCGCCAGCGCTTCGCTGGGGCTGAACAAGCCCGCATGATGGTGGCCGAGCGCGACGACGCAGGCGCCGGTGAGAGTGGCGATGTCTACGACTGCCGCGGGCTTGAACCGCTCCACGTAGGTCAGCGCGTCGCACAGGACCAGGCGGCCTTCGGCATCGGTGTTGAGGATCTCCACCGTCTGTCCGGACATGGTGGTGACAATGTCGCCGGGCCTGGTGGCCGTGCCCGAGGGCATGTTCTCCGCGGCCGCGACGACGCATACCAGGTTCAGTTTCAGCTTCATCTGCGCGACGGCATGCATCACGCCGAGCACGGTGCCGGCGCCGCACATGTCGTACTTCATCTCGTCCATGTCTGCTGCCGGCTTGAGCGAGATCCCCCCGGTGTCGAAGGTGATTCCTTTTCCGACCAGCACGATCGGCGCCTGCTTGGCGGCGCCGCCGTCGTAGTGAAGCACGATCAGCTTGGGCGGATTGGCCGAGCCCTGGCCGACGGCCAGCATGGCGCCCATCTTGAGGGCAGCCATCTGTTTTTGCTCGAGCACCTCGCATTTGAGCTTGAAGCGCCGGGCCAGGCGTCTTGCCTGGTCGGCCAGGTAGGCCGGGGTGCAGATGTTGGGCGGCAGGTTGCCCAGGTCCTTGGTCAGGTCGATACCGTCCGCAAGCGCGGCCATCCGCTCGACTTCGCTCTTGGCAGCGGCGCTGTCTTCCCGGCTCACCGCAAAGGCCAGCTCCGCCAGATGGACGGGCACGTTGTCCTTGCCGGTCTTGAACTGGTCGAAGCGATACAGCAGTTCGCGGGCGATCAGCACCGCCTGTGCCAGGCGCCAGCGCAGTTCACGCTGGGCCACGGCGACTTCGTGCAGGCATGAGTGGGCCTCGGCCGCGCCGGTGCCCATCACTGCCCGGATGGCGGCGCGGTTCGCGTCCTGGTAATGCTTCTCGGATACCTCGTCCGCGGTGCCCATCGATACCAGCACGATGCGGCTGACACTGCCGCTGTGGCGCAGCATCAGGGTCGAGCCCGCCTTCTTCGCCACGTCGCCCGACTTGAGCGCGCCGCTGAGCACCTTA
>JBBRJB010000294.1:0-4612 GCA_038220085.1 Burkholderiales bacterium | reverse complement strand
TTCGTGTGCGAGAACAACGGCTGGTCGGAGTTCAGTCCCTCCGATCGCCAGATCGCAGCCTCCCTCGAAAAACTCTGCGCGGCTTATGGAATCGGCCATCGCGAAGTCGACGGCAACGATGTCGTGGCTGTGGCGACGGTCAGCGCCGATCTCGTCGCGGCGATGCGCGAGGATTCGCTTCCCCAGGTGCTGGAATGCCGAACGACGAGGGTGCGCGGTCATTTTGAAGGCGATCGCCAGGATTATCGGGACCCTGCCGAAGTCGCCTCGCTCAGCGCGCGCGATCCGATTGTTCGCGCGCGCGCCGGCCTGGTGGCGGCCGGTATAGACGAGTCGGTCTGCGATGCGATCGATGCGCAGGTTGCCGTCGAAGTCGAGACTGCGGTCGACGCGGCGCTGGCCGCGCCGGAACCCGACGTGAACGATCTGCTGTCCGACGTCTATACGCCAGCTGGCGGCTGAACGATGGCCGAAGTACGTTACTTAAAGGCGGTGAACCAGGCCCTGCATGACGCGATGGCCGCCGATGACCGTGTGTTCGTGATCGGTGAGGACATTGCGGCTGCCGGCGGGTCGTTCAAGGCGACGCGTGGATTGCTCGACGCGTTCGGCGCCCAACGGGTGCTCGATGCACCGATTGCCGAAGCGGCGATTGTCGGCGTGGCGGTCGGTGCCGCCATCTCGGGCATGAGGCCGGTGGCCGAAATCATGTTCATGGATTTCATCACCCTGACGATGGACCAGATCGTCAACCAGGCGGCCAAGGCACGCTCGATGTTCGGCGGCCAGGGTTCGGTGCCGATGGTGATCCGCACGCCGCACGGCGGCGGACTGAATGCCGGACCGCAGCATTCGCAGTGCCTTGAAGCCTGGCTGGCGCATGTTCCCGGCATCAAGGTCGTGTGTCCTTCCAATCCGGCGGATGCCTACGGACTGCTGCGCGCCGCCATCGACGATCCGGATCCGGTGATCGTCGTCGAGAACAAGGCCCTGTACGCGATGAAGGGCGAATTCGCCGACCCGCCGGAATCGGTGCCGATCGGGAAGGCTCGCTGTGCCCGGGCGGGGCGTGACGTGACCGTGGTCAGCTACGGCGCGACGGTCGGGATGGCACTGGCTGCCGCGGACGCTCTGGCTGCCGATGGCATCGAGGTCGAGGTCATCGATCTGCGCTCGCTGCAGCCTTGGGACGAGGCCGCGGTGCTTCAGAGCCTCGCGCACACGCACCGCCTGGTGATCGCTCACGAGGCGGTCGAAGCTTTCGGCGTCGGCGCCGAGATCGCAGCCAGGATGGCGGATGTCGGATTCGACGAACTCGATGCCCCGATCGTTCGCGTCGGCGCGCCTTTCGCGCCGTCTCCATTTGCCCGCTCGCTTGAGAGTGCCTATCGGCCGACCGCGCAGCGAATAGTCGCCGCAATCCATCGGACCCTTGCCTGAACCAGGCGGCGGCATGTCGACCTGAGTCGTTTCCGATCAGGGCCTGTTTGAACAGCTTTCAGAGGACCGCGATGAGTACCGATGCCATCCTGATAGAGAACAACGGGCCGATCGCCACGCTGACGATCAACCGCCCCGAAACATTGAATGCGCTCGATCTCGAAACGATCGCGGCGATGAACGTCGCGCTGGATCGCATCGAATCCGACAAGGCCATCCGCGTCGTGATCTTCACCGGCGCCGGCCGCGCATTCGTGGCCGGCGGCGATATTGCCGACCTGAACTCGCGCCACGGCCTTGCGCATTACCAGGAGTTCGCCGAGGACATCCACCGGTTGTTCCGGCGTATCGAGACCTTCGACAAGCCGACAATCGCCGCGGTCAACGGCTTTGCATTGGGCGGCGGCACCGAGTTGCTGCTGGCGATCGATATCCGGATCGTGTCGGACAAGGCCAAGCTCGGGCTGCCGGAAATAACGCTCGGGCTGTTTCCCGGGGCGGGCGGAACGCAGCGGATGATTCGCCAGTTGCCGCTGTGCCGGGCCAAAGAGATCATGTTTGCCGGGGAGATGATCACCGCGCAGGAAGCGGTGACGATCGGGCTTGCCAACAAGGTGGTCCCCCATGACCGGCTGATGACCGAGACCCTCGAACTCGCGGGCAAAATCGCGCAGAAGTCGCCGCTGGTCCTCAAGCTGCTCAAGCGAACGCTCAATGACGGGGCCGACATGCCGCTGTCCGCAGCGCTTCGTCACGAGCAGGCAATGATCGGCCTGGTACTGGATACCGACGATTCGCACGAGGGTTGCGGCGCTTTCCTAGAGAAGCGCAAGGCGCAATTCAAGGGCGTCTGAGGCACCCCGCGATGGCCGATCTGCTGATGCCCAAGCTCGGGCTGACCATGACCGAAGGGCTGCTGATCGAGTGGCGAGTCAAGCCGGGACGTCCTTTCGCGGCTGGTGACGTGCTCTTCATTGTCGAGACGGAGAAGGTGGCCACCGAGATCGAAGCGGAGCGCGACGGGACGGTTGCGAAAATCCTCGTGCAGACCGGTGAGACGGTGGCGGTCGGTTCGCCGGTGGCGGTGCTGGCTGATGCAAAAGGCGACGACTCTCGAAAGGGGCAGGAACGTGCCGCGGTGCCAGTTGCCGCGGCGCCTGATTCCGTGTCGGGAACCTCCCGCGATGCGCCGAGTGCGCGCAAGCTGATCGCCGAGCATTCGCTCGATTCCAGTGAGATCCAGGGCACCGGCAGGGGCGGGCGGATCACCAAGGTCGATGTCTTGCGGGTGATCGCGACTCCCTATGCCCGCAAGCTGGCGGCCTCCCGCGGGATCGACCTGGCAGCGGTCAAAGGAACAGGGCCGGCAGGACGCATCAAGGCCGCCGACCTGGGGGCTGCGGCGACGCCGTCCGGGACGGGGGCGTCGATGACGCGGGCGTCGACGACGGTGTCTACTCCCGTGGAGAGCGTTCCGGCTGCGGCACGGCTTGCCACGGCCCGGCGGGTCAGCGCGGCCAAGCGTGATATTCCGCATTTCACGCTCAGTGACGAAGTCGAGACGGGCGGATTGTCGGCAT
This sequence comes from Burkholderiales bacterium, assembly GCA_038220085.1. Classification (GTDB taxonomy): domain Bacteria; phylum Pseudomonadota; class Gammaproteobacteria; order Burkholderiales; family Burkholderiaceae_E; genus Lautropia. The sequence goes on along the minus strand of JBBRJB010000294.1, from coordinate 1,592 downwards.
TGCGCGCGCAACTGAACACGGAACCGGGCCGCACCCGTATCTCGGTCACGCATCTGATGATTGCGGCGCTCGGACGGGTCCTGACTGCGATGCCGGATGTAAACCGGATCTGGTGCGACGAAAAGATTCTCGCCTTTTCGACGGCCGACATCGGCATGGTCACCGAGACCCCGCAGGGTCTGCGCATTCCGGTCGTACGCGACGCGGGTCGGCTGACGCTCGATGAGGTGGCCACGCAAGCCACCGCACTGGCGCATCGGTCCCGCGACAACACGCTTGCTGCGGGCGACGTCGGCGGCGGCGCGATCGCCATTTCCAACGTCGGCATGTTCGGTGTCACCAGCATCTCGCCGATCATCAATCCACCGCAGGCGATGATTCTGGGCGTCGGTGCCGAACGCGCCCTGTTCCGTCCGGACGCTCATGGCGCGCCGGTGGCGCGGCGCGAGATCGTCCTCACCCTTGCCTGTGACCACCGCATCATCGACGGCGCGCTGGCCGCGAGGTTTCTGCACACCGTAGTCGAAACGCTCGAAGCGCCGTACCGGTTGCTGCGTGCCGCACCGGCTGCAAACGCCACAACGGAGCGAGCATGGACTTCACACTGACCGACGAACAGAAGATGATGATCGAGGCCGCCCGCAAGGTCGGCGAGGCTTACGGCCCCGATTACTGGCGAAAGCTGGACGCCGACAAGGCGTATCCGGCCGAATGCTGGAAGACGATCTGCAGCGCCGGCCTGGCGGGCGCGATGCTGCCCGAGCAGGATGGTGGTGCCGGACTGGGCATGCTCGATACGGCGCTGATCGTGGAAGAGCTGTGTGCGGCAGGCGCAGGGGCAACCCTCAGTCAGGTGTTCATGCTGAATCCGATCTTCGGTGGCGTGTCGATCTCGAAGTACGGGTCCGAGCAGATGAAGCGCGACTGGCTCCCCAGGCTGTGCTCGGGGGAGATGTCGTTCTGCATGGCGCTGACGGAGCCTGACGCGGGGACCAATTCGCTGGAACTGCGGTCGACGGCCGTGCGAGACGGGGACGGCTGGCGCCTGAACGGGCGCAAGATCTGGATCACCGGTGTCCCGCAGTCGCAGAAGATGCTGGTGGTCGCGCGTACCACGCCGGTCGAGAAGGCGCCCAAGCGCACCTTCGGCCTGAGCCTGTTCATGATCGACACCGAACGCAAAGGACTGACTCATTCGGAGATCGACAAGACAGGCACGCTCACCTTGCCCTCGTCGTCGGTGTTCTTCGACGACGTCCGGATCGAGCCCGGCGAGGTGATCGGCACGATCGACCAGGGCTGGCCGCAGTTGCTCGATGTGCTGAACACCGAGCGCATAGTCACCACGGCGGGCCTGGTCGGGGCCGGCCGCCTGGCCTTGAAGCTGGGCGTGGCCTACGCGAACGACCGCAAGGTATTCGGCGATCGGCCGATCAGCGCCTATCAGGGTATCCAGTTTCCGATGGCCCAGAACTGGGCCGAACTCGAGGCGGCGAAGAACCTGAACCTGAAGGCCGCCTGGCTGTTCGACAACGATCTGCCGTTCGGATCCGAGAGCAATGCCGCCAAGCTGATCGCCAGCCAGGCCGCGT
>JBBRJB010000293.1:0-4617 GCA_038220085.1 Burkholderiales bacterium | reverse complement strand
AACCTCGTAGACGCTGTAGGGCGCATCCAGCGCGTTGGCGGCCTTGCGCCGCGCCATCCACTCGCCATCGTTCCAGGTGTACTGCGCCGACCAGATCCGCGAAGCGGTGCGGGGCGGTTCCTCCCAGGCGAAGGCGAACGGATCGCCTTTCTCGACTGAGGAATGGTCATGACGGGATTCGATGAAGTACTTGTAGCAATGACCGTGACCCGCGCCCGGCACGAAGCCCTGCCAGACACCAGAGCCGTCACCGCGCACCGACAGCGGATGCGTGGCGGGATTCCAGCCATTGAACTCACCGATGACGTGGACCTTGGCGGCATTGGGCGCCCACACCGCGAACCAGCAACCCGCCTCGCCGTCATGATGGCCGGGATGAGATCCCAACTGTTCGTACAGTCTCAGGTGACTGCCTTCCTTGAACAGGTAGATGTCGTGATCGGTCATCGGAGCGCGATCCATCGCGGTGGCAGGAGCCAACGATGTCGCCGACGATGCCTTCAGGTTTTTGGTCGCCAATAGCGCCTCCAGTCGACAGTCAAGGATACCAGCTATAGCCGGCGTGAACCGGGAGGCACGCTCGCGCTGACCAGAGGAAGGGGAGGCGAGATCGAGTCAGCCGGGGTTACCCGGGCCAGCAATATTCAAGCCCGACTTCGTCCCCGGCATCCGGGGCGCGCAACGAGATGTCTGGTGGCGCCGTCTCGGCTGACCTTACTTCGGAAAGGTCCCGGGCAGCAGAATCCTGGTGTCGATATCCTGCACGTTTCGAAGGCCGCAGAAGGCCATCGTCAGGTCGAGTTCCTTGGCAATGACCTGCAGGCAGCGGGTCACGCCCGCCTCGCCCATCGCACCGAGGCCGTAGAGGAAAGCTCGGCCGATGTAGGTGCCTTTCGCACCCAGCGCCAGCGACTTCACCACGTCCTGGCCGGAGCGGATTCCGCCATCGAGATGGACTTCGATCCTATCGCCGACGGCATCCACGATGGCAGGCAGGGCGGAGATGGAGGACGGCGCTCCGTCGAGCTGGCGCCCGCCGTGGTTGGACACGATGATCGCGTCGGCACCGGTGTCGATCGCGCGCGTGGCGTCCTCGGCGTCGAGGATGCCCTTGAGGATGACTTTGCCGCCCCAGCGCTCCTTGACCCACTGCACATCGTCCCAGCTCAGTGCGGGATCGAACTGTTCGGCGGTCCAGGCCCCCAGCGAGGACATGTCGCTCACGTTCTTCGCATGGCCCACGATGTTGCCGAACGAGCGCCGCTGGGTGCCGAGCATGCCCAGGCACCAGCGGGGCTTGGTCGCCAGATTGAGCAGATTCACCAGGGTCGGCTTCGGCGGCGTGGACAGGCCGTTGATGATGTCCTTGTGGCGCTGGCCCATGATCTGCAGGTCGAGCGTGATCACCAGCGCCGAGCAGCGCGCCGCTTTGGCGCGGTCGATCAGGCGCGCCATGAAGTCCCGGTCGCGCATCATGTACAACTGGAACCAGAAGGGGCGGGTGGTCGCCGCGGCGATGTCCTCGATCGAGCAAACACTCATGGTCGACAGGGTGAACGGAACGCCGAAGCGCTCGGCCGCTCGCGCCGCCAGGATCTCGCCGTCGGCATGCTGCATGCCGGTCAGGCCGGTGGGGGCGATGGCCACCGGCATCGCCACCTCTTCGCCGATCATCTTGCCGGCGATCGAGCGATTCTCCATGTTGATCGCCACCCGCTGGCGGAACTTGATCTGCTTGAAGTCGTCTTCATTGGCCCGGTAGGTGCTTTCGGTCCAGGAGCCGGAGTCGGCGTAGTCGTAGAACATGCGCGGCACCCTGCGCCGGGCCAGTTTCTTGAGGTCGTCGATGCAGGTGATTACCGGGGCCATCTGGGGGTCTCTCTCCGCGTGGTGCCGCCATCGGGGCGGTGCTCGTTGCCAACCGCTAAGATGCTACACCGAGCGCCGGTCGGATTCGTACCGGTCCGGCCGCGGCGATGACCTGGGAGGACTGACGATGACCGAAGATTATCCACGTGACCTCGTCGGCTACGGGCGCAATCCGCCGGATGCGAACTGGCCCGGTGGCGCCCGGATTGCAGTGCAGTTCGTGCTCAACCACGAGGAAGGCAGCGAGAACTGCATCCTGCACGGCGATGCTGCATCCGAGCAGTTCCTCTCGGAGATCGTCAATCCCGCAGCTTATCCGGCGCGGCACCTGTCGATGGAGTCGATGTACGAGTACGGGACCCGGGCGGGTGTCTGGCGCGTGCTTCGTGAATTCGAGAAGCGCAAGCTTCCGCTTACCGTATTCGGGGTGGCCATGGCGCTGGAGCGACTGCCTGAGGTCACCCGGGCATTCGTTGAACTGGGTCACGAGATCGCCAGCCACGGCTGGCGCTGGATCCATTACCAGGAGGTCGACGAGGCCACTGAACTGCATCACATGCACAAGGCCATCGACGTGATCCGCCGGCTGACCGGGGAAGCGCCGCTCGGCTGGTACACCGGGCGCGACAGTCCCAACACCCTGCGCCTGCTGTGCGATACCGGCGGGTTCCTCTACAGCAGCGATTACTACGGCGACGACCTGCCGTTCTGGACGACCGTGCGGCGCAGTGACGGCGCCGCGGTCAGGCACCTGATCGTGCCGTATACGCTGGACGCGAACGACATGCGGCTGGTCAGCCCGTCCGGATTCGCCAACGGCGAGCAGTTCTTCACCTACCTCCGGGACTGCTTCGATCTCCTCTACGACGAGGGCGCCGACAAGCCCAAGATGATGTCGATCGGCCTGCACAGCCGCCTGGTGGGCCGGCCGGGACGCATGCGGGCACTGCAGCAGTTCCTCGATCATATCGAGAAGCACGATCGGGTCTGGGTATGCCGGCGCGTGGACATCGCGCGCCACTGGATGTCGGCACATCCGGCGTAGGCGTCGTAGGCGGCGCCGTCCGGGCTGGCGCTCGCCTGTGGCCGCGGGGCGGACTAGAATCCGCGTTTGCACCACATTTCCCGGGACTCCCGCGATGAATCACCCCAAGCCGGTACTCGATGCGTTGAAACGGCCGATGCCCGATGCGCTGGTCGCTGCCCTGCGCTCGCGATTCGGCGATCGCTTCACCACCGCGCAGGCCAGCCGCGACCATCATGGCAAGGACGAATCGCCCTTTCCCACGGTCCCGCCGGATGCTGTCGTCTATGCGCAATCCACCCCCGAGGTGGTCGAAATCGTCAACCTCTGCCGCGAGCACGATTTCCCGGTCATCCCCTATGGAGCAGGATCCTCCATCGAAGGCCAGCTGCTGGCCATCCACGGCGGGTTGTCGCTGGACCTGACCGGCATGAACAAAGTGCTGTCGGTGGCCGACGCCGACCTCACCGCCACCGTGGAGCCGGGCGTGACCCGCAAGCAGCTGAACCTGGAGATCCGGGATACCGGCCTGTTCTTCCCGATCGACCCTGGCGCGGATGCGACGCTCGGCGGCATGGCCGCCACCCGCGCGTCGGGCACCAACGCGGTCCGGTACGGCACCATGCGGGAGAACGTCCTATCCCTGACGGTGGTTACCGCCGAAGGAAAGGTTGTCAAGACCGCCAACCGGGCGAGAAAATCCTCGGCCGGCTATGACCTGACGCGACTGTTCATCGGGTCCGAGGGCACCCTCGGCATCATCACCGAAGTCACCGTCCGCCTTTACCCGCAACCCGAGGCGATTTCGGCGGCGGTGGTGAATTTTCCGACGGCCGCAGCGGCCGTCGACACCGTCATCCAGACCATTCAGATGGGCGTGCCGGTGGCGCGCTGCGAGTTCCTGGATCCGCCGTCCATCCGGGCCCTCAACGAGCACAGCAATCTGACGTTGCGCGAGGCCTATACCCTTTTCTTCGAGTTCCACGGCAGCGAAACCGGGGTGGCCGAGCAGGCCGCTACGGCCCAGCAGATCGCTGCGGACAACGGCGGCGCGGACTTCGAGTGGGCCTCGCGCCCGGAAGACCGCACCCGCCTCTGGAACGCCCGCCATAACGCCTATTTCGCCTGCCTCCAGCAGCGGCCCGGCAGCAAGGCGATCTCGACCGATACCTGCGTGCCGATCTCGCGCCTGGCCGAGTCCTTGGAAGGCGCTCGCGGGCTGCTTGAGGCCAGCGGATTCCAGTCGATGATCATCGGCCATGTCGGCGACGGCAACTTCCACTGCGTGATCCTGGTGGACCCGGACGACCCGGAGGAGATGCAGCGCGCCGAACTGGTCAACGACAAGATCGTGCGCCTGGCCCAGTCCCTCGACGGCACCTGCACCGGCGAGCACGGCATCGGTCTGCACAAGATGGGGTTCCTGGTGGACGAGGCCGGAGAGGACGGACTGGAACTGATGCGCCGGATCAAGGTGGCGCTGGATCCGGGGAACATCCTGAACCCCGGGAAGATTTTCCGGCTGTAGGGGCCTCTGGGGCCTCGGAGCGGATGACCGGAATCGGGCGGCCTCGACGAGGACGGCGTTACTGCCCCGGCACCCCAACCGCCACCGGCCGCACTGGTGCGCCCCCGCTGCCACGATCCAGGGTCGGCAGGGCCATGGCGCAGGCCGTCCAGACCCGGTCAGTCGCAAGTTCGGCGAGCTTCAGGTTCTCGAGGTG
>JBBRJB010000292.1:0-4623 GCA_038220085.1 Burkholderiales bacterium | reverse complement strand
CCGGCGTGGATGGCGAACTGGGCGCAGGTCGATCCGGGTCTCTTGTCGGTGGCGGATATCAACCGGGACGGCATCCTGCAACTGAGCGAGATCAAGATCGGTGGCGACATCATCGTGCTGGCGACGCCGGAGATCGGCGGGCTGCCGTACGTGATTTCCGGCCTGGTGGCGGCTGGCGGCCTCGCAGCCGCGCTGTCGACTGCAGACGGCCTGCTGCTGACGATCGCCAACGCGCTCAGCCACGACCTGTACTACAAGATGATCGATCCGAACGCCACCACGGCGCGCCGGGTGGGGGTCTCCAAGGCCCTGTTGCTGGTGGTCGCCCTGTGTGCAGCGTACGTGGCTTCGCTGAGGCCGGCCGACATCCTGTTCCTCGTTTCGGCGGCCTTCTCGTTCGCGGCGGCGGCCTTCTTCCCGGCGCTCACGCTCGGCATCTTCTGGAAACGTGCCAACAAGTGGGGGGCGGTGGTCGGCATGATCGGAGGCCTGGGTATCACCTTCTACTACATGGCAACCACCCATGTGTGGATGCGCAGCCTGTTCAACGTGACCAGTCCGGTCGCGGACAACACTTGGTGGGGCATCCTGCCGATCTCGGCCGGCATCTTCGGCGTGCCGGTGGGCTTTGCGCTGATCATCATCGTCAGCCTGCTGACGGGGGCGCCGCGCCAGGACACCCAGGACCTGGTGGAGCACGTGCGCTACCCCAACCTCAGGCCGGAAGCGATCTGATGTCGTAAACCGGGCTGCTTCGTGCCGGTCCGGACGGCCTCGCCCCGCAAGGTGCGAGGCCGTTCTGTCAGCTTCAGCGGATAATGCGGACATGACGCCGTCGCCCAGCCTGGTCGCCAACCTGCGCGTCGAGTTGATGCGCAAGCCGCCGTTCTCGAGGATGGAGCGCCAGCATGTCGAGACGCTCGTGACCGGCGCCGTGCAGACCTATCACGCTCCCGGCGAAGTGATCCTGTCGCCCGAGGCTGGAGTCGTCGACACTCTCTATTGCATCCGCTCCGGCGCCGTCACCCATCGGCCGTGGCCAGGGCAGGGCGGCGATTTCCAGTTCGAGGCCGGCGACCTGTTCCCGCTGGGCGCGATGATGGGCGCGCGCGCGGTCACCGGTATCTATACCGCCTTGCATGACACCTTCTGCCTGCGTCTCGGTGCCGACCTGGTGCATCAACTGGCATTCGCCAGCGGGCCGTTCGCCGACTTTCTCAACCGCAGCATCCTTACCCTGCTGGAGGCGTCGCAACGCCAACTGCGCGAAGGCCAGGCCGCGCAGGCGCTGGCCGATCAGTCGCTCGAAACGCCGCTGGGTGAACTGCTGCGCCAGGCGCTGGTCAGCGTAGAACCCGGCGTGACGTTGAGCGAAGCGCTGCAGCTGATGCATGCGCGGCGGGTCGGGGCCATTCCGGTCGCCGGTGCCGCCGGCGAAGTGCTCGGCATCCTCACCCGCTCCGACATCCTTGGCCGGATCACACTGCCGCAGCTGTCGCTGGACACGCCGATCGAAACGGTGATGACCAGTCCAGTGCGCGCGCTGACCGTCGGCGATTCGGCGCTCGACGCCGCCTTGATGATGTCGCAGCATGGTATCCGCCATGTCGCCGTGACCGACGCGGCGCGACTGGTCGGCATCGTCTCCGAGCGCGACCTGTTCGCGATCCAGCGGCTGTCGCTGAAACAGGTCGGCGTCGCGATCCGCAGCGCGCAGGATGTCGAAGCCCTGCGGGCAGCGGCGCTCGACATCCGACGGTTCGCCGGCACGCTGCTCGGCCAAGGTGTCCAGGCGCGCCAACTCACCGACATCATCAGCCGCCTCAACGACACCCTCACGATCCGCCTGGTCAACCTGATTGCGCAGCGCCATGGACTCGACATGGCGCAAGCCTGCTGGCTCGCCGCCGGCTCCGAGGGGCGCCAGGAGCAGACGATCGCCACCGACCAGGACAACGGCCTGATTTTCCAGAGCGACCGGCCCGGCGAGGACCGGCCCATCTGGCTCGCCTTTGCCCACGACGTCAACCACGCGCTCGATGCCTGCGGATATCCGCTGTGCCGGGGTGGCGTCATGGCGTCCAATCCGCAGTGGTGCCTCACCGCGGCGGAATGGGGCGAACGGTTCGGCACCTGGATTTCCCGAGGCGAACCGGAGGACCTGCTCAATGCCAGCATCTGGCTCGACCTGCGTCCGCTGGCCGGGCAGCACGCCCTGGCGGCGTTGCTGCGCCCGCTCGTGCATGCGCAACTGGTCCGGTATCCGCGGTTCCTGCGCACCTACGCCGCCAGCTGCCTTCGTCATCGGGTGCCGATCGACTGGCTCGGCGGCATCGAGGCCACCGCGCGGGACGGCAGGCGGCTGCTGGACATCAAGCTGAACGGGACCATGATCTACGTCGACGCGGCGCGCCTCTATGCGCTCGCCAACGGCATCGATGCGGTCAACACGCGGGCGCGGTTCGAAAGGATAGCAAAGGTGCTGCGGGTGCCTGCCCGCGAGGGCGAAGGCTGGGTCGGCGGGTTCGAATTCCTGCAGATGCTTCGATTGCGGGGGCAGATCGAACACGGCGGGGGTGATGGTGAAGGTGATAGTGGTGGTGAAAGCGGTGGCCATGGTGATGGCGGAGGCGGAGGCGGCAAGCTGAATCCCAACGTCATCGATATTGCGACCCTCAACGAAATCGACTACCGGATCCTGAAGGAGTCGCTGCGCATTGCCCGGCGCCTGCAGCAGCGCCTGGAACTCGATTTTGGACAATGAACTGGCAATGGCTCCGGGATCGGCTGACCAGTCGGGTGGATGGCCGGCGCTGGGTGGTCGTCGATGTCGAGGCCAGTGGCCTCGACACCCGAACGGATCGCCTGCTCGCCATTGCCGGCGTCGCGATCCGGTTCGACCAGGGGCCGCCGGAACTGGTGCTGGCGGACAGCTTCGAGGTCATCCTGCGCCAGAATGATCAGCCGCAGGGCGCCGCGCTCGACCGGGACAATATCCTGCTGCATGGCATCGGCGTCAGCTCCCAACAAAACGGCGTGCCGCCGCCCGAGGCGCTTTCCGCCTTCCGCACCTGGGCCGGCGGCGCGCCGGTCCTCGGCTACCACGTCGATTTCGACCGCACCCTCATCCAGCGCGATTGCAGCCGGCATCTCGGCCGGCGTCTCGCCAATCGCTGGGCCGATGTCGAGCATGTCGTCCAGTTGCTCGTTCCCGGGTTGCCGGACCGGTCTCTGGACAGCGCCATGGCGCACTTCGGAATCGCCTGTCCCGAGCGCCACCAGGCCGCCGCGGACAGCCTCGCCACCGCCGAGGTATTACTCAGGATTCTGCCCCTGGTCAAGGCGGAAACCGGCGGCCGCCTGGACTTCCGGACATTCAGGCGACTGGCAGATCGCCACCGCTGGCTGCCGCGGGAACGGCGCTGATTTGGCGGTCGCCGGCGGGCTGCTAGAATCGCGCTCCCGGAGAGATGGATGAGCGGTTGAAGTCGCACGCCTGGAAAGCGTGTAAGGGTTAACAGCCCTTCGGGGGTTCGAATCCCCCTCTCTCCGCCAGGGCGGTAGGTTTTATGCGGTTCTTCAGGCGGGTACTTGATTGACCCGCCAAGGACGACGCGCTGCGACAGCAGCACCCAATGCTCGTTCAATGGCGCGCTCGCCACCAATCCCGGCCATAGGCTGGTAACAGCGACGATAGTCAGCGGCAGGCCGGCGAACCATCGGACGGCAAGGGCAATGGCGCCCAAAGCTGGGGCAGGTTCGTAGTCCCGCTTCGCTGCGGCGCGCTTGGAGCCCTCCCTCTAACGCAAGTGGCGGCCGCACGCGAGGGTATACCAGTCATTTCTTCCCTTGCGGTGCATACTAGCCAGCGTGTTTCTCCGTCGTGCGCACTGACCACCGCTGTTCCCTCCGGTCTCTGCGCCAGCGGCCCGCCTGCAACCGAAAGGCTTCCCCTTTGCTCGGTTGTCGGAAAAGTCAGGGAGAAGTTTCATGATGCACACCTTTCTAGCCAACAACCGCGCAGACCTGATCGCCCGTTGCAAGGCCAAGGTGGCCCAGCGTCCTCACCGCGCTGCTACGGAAGAGCAACTCGCGAACGGCATCCCGCTATTTCTCGAGCAGTTGGGTAGGACGCTCGAGGCCGAAGAGGACGACCGTGTCGGCGCGAGCCTGACAATCTCAGGCGGGGCCGGCGGCAGCCCGGATGTGGTGTCGGAGATTGGAGCCGGTGCCTCCGCGCACGGCAAGCAACTGCTCGAACTGGGGTACACAGTCAACCAGGTCGTTCACGACTACGGAGACCTGTGCCAGGCCATCACGGACCTCGCGTTCGAACGTGACGCCCCCTTCGCCGTCGACGAGTTCCGGACGATGAACCGATGCCTGGACAACGCCATCGCTGACGCGGTCACTGCATTCAGCGGCCAACGCGACCTGATCCTTGCTCATCGGCAGACCGCCGAGGCGAACGAGCGCCTCGGGTTCCTGGTTCACGAGATCAGGAATTCCCTGGGAACCGCGACTTTGGCCGTGGCGGCCCTGGAGACGGGCAATCTGCCGATGTCCGGTGCCACCGGCAGCGTGCTGAAGCGCAGCCTCGCGGTCGTGACCTCGCTCACGGAT
>JBBRJB010000291.1:0-4624 GCA_038220085.1 Burkholderiales bacterium | reverse complement strand
GACGCCCCCCGAAGCGCCTTTGGCGCCTCCCCCCACTGGGGGGCGCCGCCAGCGGCCGGGCGCAGCCCGATCCGCGGCGGCTGCTGGGCTCGGAGCGGCGCGTTCTTGCGGGGACCGGCGCCAGCGGCCGGGCGCAGCCCGATCCGCGGCGGCTGCTGGGCCCGGAGCGGCGCGTTCTTGCGGGGTCCGGCGCCAGCGGCCGGGCGCAGCCCGATCCGCGGCGGCTGCCGGGCTCGGAGCGGCGGTTGCTGCGGAGTGTGGTCATGACTGAGCGGGGCGGCACTGCGGTGCTGGACATCCAGGGGCTGTCGATCGGCCTGCCGGCAGACGCCGACCGCAGCCATGCGCTGACCCGGTTTTCCATCACGGTCGCGCCCGGCGAGATCGTCTGCCTGGTCGGCGAGTCGGGGTCCGGAAAATCCGTCTCAGCCTTCTCGACGATGGGCCTGCTGCCGAAGGCACTGCCGGTCACCGAAGGATCGATCAAGCTCGCCGGCGAGGAGCTGGTGGGCGTATCGCCGAACCGGTTGCGCGATCTTCGCGGCAACCACATGGGCATGATCTTCCAGGAGCCGATGACCGCGCTCAACCCGGTCATGCGCTGCGGCGAACAGATCGACGAGGTCCTGCGCGAGCATACCAAGCTCGGTCGCGACGAGCGGCGGCGCAGGATCCTGGCCATGATCGAACAGGTGCACCTGCCGGAGCCGGACCGGATCATCGCCTCGTACCCGCACCAGCTCTCCGGAGGACAGCGCCAGCGGATCATGATCGCCATGGCCCTGATCCTGGAGCCTGCCCTGCTGATCGCCGACGAGCCGACCACTGCGCTGGACGTCACGACTCAGGCGCAGATCCTTCGTCTCATCCGCGAACTGCAGCGCGAGCATGGAACCGGCGTGCTGTTCATCACTCATGATTTCGGCGTGGTGGCCGAGATCGCGGACCGGGTCGCCGTGCTGCGCAACGGCGAACTGGTGGAGGTCGGTCCCACCGCGGAAATCCTGCGTTCTCCCAGCCACCCTTACACCAGGATGCTGATTGCCGCAGTGCCGTCGCACAAACCCCCGCCCGGGGCCGCCGAGACGATGCGCCAGCTGGCGCACGCACCGGTCGTGCTCGACGTGCGCGACCTTGGCAAGACTTACAGAACCACCTCGCTGTTCGCCGGCTCACGATCGGTCAAGGCGGCGCAGGAAGTGTCGCTCATGATCCGAAAGGGCGAAACGCTCGGCATCGTCGGCGAGTCCGGCTCCGGAAAGTCGACAGTCGCCCGCTGCGTGGCGCGCCTGATCGATCCCTCGGAAGGTCGGATCATGCTGGGCAGCGACGACATCGCACGGATGCCCGCTGGGCGGCTGCGAGATCTGCGCCGCAAGGTCCAGATCGTGTTTCAGGACCCTTACCGGTCTTTGAATCCACGCCGCACCGTCGGCCTGTCGATCATCGAAGGGCCGATGAACTACGGCATCCCCCGCAAGGCGGCCTGGGACAATGCCCGCGAACTGATGCGGCTGGTAAGGCTGGACCCGGATGCGCTGGATCGCTATCCCCACCAGTTCTCCGGCGGTCAACGCCAGCGCATCTGCCTGGCGCGCGCCCTCGCGATGGATCCGGAACTGCTGATCGCCGACGAGGCAGTATCTGCGCTGGACGTCTCGGTACAGGCGCAGGTGATGAAGCTGCTGGAAGAGATCCAGGCGCGGCTCGACCTCGCCATCCTGTTCATCACGCATGACCTGCGGGTTGCCGCGCAGATCTGCGACACGGTGGCGGTGATGCAGAAGGGTCGCATCGTCGAGCAGGGCCCGGCCACGGAGCTGTTCGCCGCGCCTAAACCTGCCTACACGCTGGAGTTGTTTGCGGCCGCGCCCGGGCGTGATGCGCTGGCCGGGCTGGAAGATCGCGAGCGGGCTCGCCGGAGTCCGGCCGTATCGGGGCCGTGAGTCGTCACCCCGCGGGCGCAGCCGAGCCCCACCATGAGACCCGGATCCCCGAGCGGCTCGATCGCCTGCCGTGGAGCCCCTTCCATACCCGGCTGGTCCTTGCCCTCGGCATCACCTGGATTCTCGACGGCCTCGAAGTGACCCTGGCCGGGTCGGTTGCCGGCGCCCTCAAGGAAAGTCCGGCGCTCGCCTTCAGCGACGTCGAAGTCGGGTTGTCCGCAAGCATCTACCTGATCGGCGCAGTGCTCGGCGCGCTGGTATTCGGACGGTTGGCGGACCGCTGGGGCCGCAAGCGCCTCTTCTGGATCACGCTCTCCGTCTATGCAATCGCCACCGGGGCCACGGCACTGACGGGCAGCTTCGCCACCTTTGCATTGTGCCGCTTCGCCACCGGGGCCGGCATCGGCGGCGAATACGCCGCCATCAATTCGGCAATCCAGGAATGGATCCCCGCCCGTCATCGGGGCCGTACCGACCTGATCGTCAACGGCAGTTTCTGGATCGGCGCCGCCGTCGGCGCAATCGGGGCGGTGATCCTGCTTCAGCCCGGCCTGCTGCCGCCGGATCTCGGCTGGCGCGCAGCATTCGGCATCGGCGCGGTGCTGGCCATCGGCATCATTTTCCTGCGCCGGCATATTCCGGAAAGTCCACGGTGGCTGATGACCCATGGCCGCCCCGAGGAGGCGGAGGTCCTCGTGGCGGCGCTTGAACGGGAGTGCGCCGCCGCCGGCCTCGACGCCGTCGCCGACGTCGCGCCCGCCGTGGTGCAACCTGGCGCAGCCGGATTGGCACAGCATGCCCGCGACGAGGGTTACGGCGGCCGGGCCGCCCTCGCGATGGCCGGCGGCGACGCCGGACCGCTGCGCCTGCGGCGCGACCACCGTTCGACATCTCTTCGCGAAGTGGCCCGCACGCTGCTGCGGCGCTATCCGCAGCGCACCCTGGTCGGCCTGGCGCTGATGACGGCGCAGGCATTCTGCTACAACGCAATCTTCTTCACTTTCGCCTTGGTGCTGGGGACATTCTTCGGCGTCGCCTCCGAGGACGTCGGGCTCTACCTGCTGCCATTTGCGGCGGGCAACTTCCTCGGGCCCCTGCTGCTCGGGCGGCTGTTCGATACCCTCGGGCGCCGCCTGATGATCTCCCTGACCTATGGCGTGTCCGGGATCCTGCTGCTCGCGACGGCTATGCTCTTCGTCCAGGGACTGATCGGCGTCGTCGGCCAGACGGTGGCCTGGTCGCTGGTGTTCTTCTTCGCATCCGCCGCGGCCAGCTCGGCCTACCTGACTGTGGGCGAAAGTTTTCCTATCGAGATCCGCGCGCTCGCGATCGCGCTGTTCTACGCCGTCGGCACCGGCGTCGGCGGTGTCGCGGGCCCCTGGCTGTTCGGCGAACTCATCGGCACGGGCGAGCGCGGTTCGATTGCCTGGGGCTACGCGCTGGGCGCGACGCTGATGCTGGGGGCCGCTGCGGTCCAGTGGCGATGGGGCCTGGTGGCCGAGCGCCGTTCGCTTGAAGACATCGCCGCGCCGCTGTCGCGGGTGGACTGAGGCGGACACCGGATCTTGGCGCTGCTGTTTATCAGCCTGCTGGCCGCGGCTTTCATCGCCTGGTTGCTGTCGCAGCCATGGCGAACGCGGCGCCGGCGATCACGGCTTCGCAACACCCCCTTTCCGGCCGAATGGCAGCGAATCCTGCGCCGGCGCGTGCGCTGCTTCCGGCGGCTTCCCGAGGACCTGCAACGCCAGTTGACCGGGCATATCCAGGTCTTTCTCTCGGAAAAGGACTTCGTCGGCTGCGAGGGGCTGGTGGTCACGGACGAGATGCGGGTCACCATTGCCGCCCAGGCCTGCCTGATGATCCTCAACCGTTCCATCGACTACTACTTCCCCGGCCTGCGCCAGGTGCTGGTCTATCCCGGAGCGTTCATCGTGGACCGGGAAGAGTCCGACGATGCCGGCGTGCGGTGGCGCGAACGCCAGGTCCTGTCCGGCGAGTCCTGGGGCGAAAGCCAGGTGATCCTCTCGTGGGAGGATGTCCTGGAGGGCGCAGCCATCGACGACGACGGCTGGAATGTCGTGATTCACGAATTCGCCCACCAGCTCGACCAGGAAAAAGGCTACGCCAGCGGCGCGCCCGAGTTGGGCGGGCGGGACCACTATACGCGCTGGTCCCGGGTACTCGGCGAGGAGTACCGGCGCCTGCAGGAACGTGGCGAAGCGGCGGAATCGAGCCTCCTGGACGACTACGGTGCAACCGACCCCGCCGAGTTCTTCGCCGTGGTCTCCGAGGTCTTCTTTGAGCAACCGCGGCAACTGGAGCAGGAGCATCCGGCCCTGTACGCCGAGCTCAGCCGCTTCTATCGCGTCAGCCCGATCGACTGGCGCGGCTCGGCGTGAATTGGCTAGTCGAGCGTGAATCCGATCTTGAGGGAAACCTGCCAGTGGGCGACCTTGCCGTCCGCGACATGCCCCCGGGTCTCGGTGACCTCGAACCAGTGGATGTTGCGCACCGTCTGGTGAGCCTTGGCGATCGCCTTCTGAACCGCATCCTCGATGCCGACGCTGGACGAGCCGGTCAATTCGAGCAGTTTGTAGACATGGTCGTTCATGATGTTCCCCTGGCAAAAGCCAAGAGTAGCCCGAGCCGGGAGCGTCCACAACCGGACTCCCTGCACG
>JBBRJB010000290.1:0-4624 GCA_038220085.1 Burkholderiales bacterium | reverse complement strand
GGCCTTGTAATCTATGGACCGACTTGCCCACGGCGGTCGCTCTTTCGTCGCAAGGCGAACATGGATAGCACCGCAGCCGCCTTGGTAACGCGCTTGGTCAATTCCGGAGACCTTCTGCTAATCCGGCCTCTCGGAACCCTGGCAGATCTAGTGGGGGATGTGAAACGGCATGAAATGCCGTGAAAGGAAAGGTTGGAGGCGCGAGCCGGAGTCGAACCGGCCTGGAAGGATTTGCAGTCCTCTGCATAACCGCTTTGCTATCGCGCCGGTGTGCATTCATGCGAACGGGCCGCGGCAATCACTATGCCACAGCCTGCCCGGAAAAACTGGAGCGGGAGACGAGTCTCGAACTCGCGACCTCAACCTTGGCAAGGTTGCGCTCTACCAACTGAGCTACTCCCGCGAAGCAACGAAGTATAGCCAATAATTCGTGGCCTTTGCAAACGACGGCCGCCGCCTGCCAGGCCACATTACTCCCACTTGCCCTCTCACTTGCCACCGGCCCGTAACTGCGGCCACGCCTGCTGAAGATAGTAGCCCATCGACCAGAGCGTCAGGATCGCCGCGAGGTAGATGAGCCAGGTGCCCAGCAACTGGCTGTCGATCACGTTGAACAGCCTGTCATGAAACAGCAGCAGCGGAATGGCGATCAGTTGCACAACCGTCTTGACCTTGCCGACGGAACTCACGGCGACACTGCGACGGGCGCCGATGGTTGCCATCCATTCGCGCAATGCGGATATGGCGATCTCGCGCCCGATGATGATCGCGGCCACGCCGGCGGTGACGCGGTCCAAGTCCAGCAGCATGACCAGTGCCACGCACACCAGCAGCTTGTCGGCGACAGGATCCAGAAAGGCGCCGAACGCGGTCTGCTGACCGAGGCGCCGCGCCAGGTAGCCGTCGAACCAGTCGGTGATCGCCGCGAGCACGAAGATCACGGTGGCGACCAGGTTGCGCGAGTGAATGCTCCAGCCGTCCCAGGGGATCAGATAGACCGCCACCAGCAATGGAATCGCCAGTATCCGCTGCCACGTCAGCAGGTTGGGCACGTTTAGCGGCATGGACAGACGACGGTCCTCAAGAACTGAAGACCCGATGCTAACAGGCTCAGTGATGCGCGCTGGATGCGTCCGGCTTGAGTACGTCGAGTTGCACGGAGACCTCCTTCGACTCGGACCCGATCCAGACCTGCGATTCCTGGATCGTCACGTTCAGTCGCATGGATCGATCCGTCAGGGCGGCGAGGCCGGCGCTGGACGAGGCAGGCAGCGACAACACGGCCAGGTTCTCCAGCCGCTGCAGTTCGGCCGCGTTGCGCTTCCACCATTGATCAGCCTTGCTGCCGCCGTAGGCCAGCACGACAACTCGTCGCGACCTGCCACAGGCCTTGCGCAACCATTTCTCGTCCGGAATGCCGACGTCGACCCATAGCTCGATCAGGCCGGTCCGATCGCGCAGCCAGAGATCCGCCTCGTCGTCGGAGGACAATCCGCGCCCGAACGCCAGGTCCGGATCGGCGAACATCGCGAACGCGAGCACCCGTACCATCAGGCGCTCCGCGGTCTCCGACGGGTGCCGGGCAAGGGTGAGCGAATGATCGGCGTAGTAGTTGCGGTCCATGTCGGCAATCGACAGTTCCGCGCGATGGATGGTGGCACCGGTAGCCATGGTGCCGGATTATAGGAGATCGGCGCCGGCCGGCCGTCAACGCAGCCGATTGAACCAGAGCACTGAGCACAATCCGGCGAGGACGGTCAGCACCACGGCGAGCGCGCTCATCAACGCGCTCACTTCCGTCCGGCGCCGCTCCACTACCAGCTTGTCCTTGAGGTCCTCGTAAACCTTCCTGAGGTCCGCGGCTGTTCCCGCATGAAAGTACTCGCCACGCGTGACGTCCGCCACCGCCTTGAGGGTCTCTTCGTCGAGGCGCACATAGAAAGAGTACTCGCCGAAATCGACCGTACCCCCATCCCGTGTACCGAAGCCGACGGTGTAGACGCGAACGCCGCGATCGGCTGCCATCCTGGCCGCATCGAGGGGGTCGGGGCCGGTGGTGCGACGGCCGTCCGAGAGCAGGATGATCACCCCTGACTCGTAGGAGCCGGGGGGCACGACCGCGATCTCCGGTGCCGACCTTGCGGGCGGCGAGCCGAGTGGCCGGTTGCGCGAGGCGGAATCGGGACTGCTGACGCGCTCGGGCCCCCTGCCGCCGACCAGTTTCTCCAAGTCGATGCCGGCATCGGGAAACAGCATCGCGAGGGAGGCGTACAGGCCGCTGCCGGTGGCCGTTCCCCGCTGCAGGACGAAGCGATCGACCGCCGCGATCAACTCCTCCCGGTTCGAGGTCGGCATCTGGACCTGCGAAGCGGTGGCGCCAAATTCGACGATGCCGATGCGCACGTCGGCCGGGACCTCCTGCACGAAGGTCTTGGCGGCGGTTTGCGCCGCGCTGATGCGTGTGGGCTCGACGTCAGTCGCCCGCATGCTGCCGGAGGTATCGATGGCCAGCACGATGGTCTTGTACTGCGACGGCAGGTAGACCACTGCACTCGGCCTGGCCATGGCCAGCACCAGCACCATCAACCCCAGCAGCAGCAGCAATGGGGGCACATGCCGCCGCAGGCGGGTACCTGGCGTCATGGCGGCACGGACGATCGCCAGGCTGGGGTACTGCAGCGCCCGGGTCCGGCCCAGCAGCCAGAGATAGAACACCACCAGGAGCGGCGCCAGCAGGAGCAGCCAAAGGGAACCTGGAGAATCGAAACTCATGGACGCCCCCCGGGGAATGCAGCCACTTTAGCACCGCGGCGCCTGCCCGTGCGCACCGCGCCGCGCAAATCCTGACAAGGCAGGGCGCGAACGCCTACCCTGCCGGCCGCGCCGAGTCGCGCTCCCGCATCAACAGGTAAAGGCCACTCGAAATGACGACGATCGCGCCGACGACGACTGCCGAGCGTGGCACGTCGTCGAAGACCAGGTAGCCGAGCAGGCTCATGTAGAGGATCTGCTGATAGGTGAATGGCGACAGGGTCGATGCCGGCGCGAAGCGGTGGGCGACCGCCAACAGGTAGTGGCCCAGGCCCCCGGCAATCCCCGTGATGGCCACGACCAGCCATTCCAGTGCCGACGCCGGCATCTGCCACACCACCACGGCAAAGGGCGCAATCACGATCGTCGACCCGAGGGCCGAGAGGAAATTCGTGCTCTCCGGCCGGTCGATCGACGCGAGCCGGCGAGTCAGCAGGATGAAACAGGCATACATACCGGTCTGGAGAACCGAGACCAGCATGGCCGGATGAAATCCGCGGCTGCCCGGCTGAAGGATGATGACCACGCCGACGAAGCCGACCACGATCGCGATCCACCGCCCCCGATCGAGACGTTCACCGAGCAGGCGAACGCCCAGCACCGCCACGAGAATGGGCGCCAGGAACATGATGGAGCCGGTCTCCGCCAATTGCAGATACTGCAACGCCCAGAAGTTCATGGCCGTCATGCAGGGCAGCATCATGGCCCGCACCAGTTGCAGCCAGGGACGCTGGCTGCGCACCAGGTTGAGGCGGCTGCGTGGCACCATCACCGCCGCGGTGAACACCGTGTGCGCCAGGAACCGCAGGAAGACCACCTGCAGCAGTGGCAAGGTCTGTACCAGCCACTTGGCGCCGGTGTCGAGGATGGAAAAGAAGAACACGGCGCCGGACACCAGGCCGATGCCGATCAGGCGGTTGCGCCCGCTGTCCAGATGCAGGAGGGACTTGCTCATGTGTCGGTGCCTGCCACCGCGGTCAGTGAAGCCGCCGGTAGATTTCCTGCGCCAGACTGCGGGAGATACCCTCCACCGAGGCCAGATCCTCGACGCTCGCCGCCATGACGCCGCGCAGCCCGCCAAAGCGCGCAAGCAGGCGCTGGCGGCGCTTGGCGCCGATTCCGTCGATCTCCTCCAGCGACGAGGCCCGCCGCACCTTGGCGCGCCGGGCACGCATGCCGGTGATGGCGAAACGATGCGCCTCGTCCCGGATCTGCGCGATCAGCATCAGCGCCGCCGACTCCCGGCCGAGCCCCAGCGGCGCCCGGCCGTCGGCAAAGATCAGGGTTTCCAGCCCGACCTTACGTCCTTCCCCCTTGGCCACGCCGACCAGCACACCGATGTCGAGACCGAGTTCCTCGAAAACCTCGCGGGCAACCGAGACCTGCCCCTTGCCGCCGTCGACCAGGACGATTTCCGGCAGCCGCCGTTCCTTACCCGGCTCGATCCGATCCGGCTCGACATCGCCGTTGACCGCCAGCCGGCCATAGCGGCGGGTCAGCACCTGGCGCATGGCCGCATAGTCGTCGCCCGGCTCGATGCCGGCAATGTTGAACCGCCGATACTCGTCGCGCACCATCTGGTGGCCTTCGTAGACGACGCAGGAAGCCTGGGTCGCCTCCCCCATAGTGTGGCTGATGTCGAAGCATTCGACCCGCAACTGGTCCAGGTCGGCGTCATCAAGTTTGAGCACCTGCGCCAATTCACGCGTGCGGGCCTGCTGCGAGCCCTCTTCGGCCAGCGCGCGGGTCAGCGCGATTTCGGCATTGCCCTGCGCCTGCTCAA
This sequence comes from Burkholderiales bacterium, assembly GCA_038220085.1. Lineage (GTDB taxonomy): Bacteria > Pseudomonadota > Gammaproteobacteria > Burkholderiales > Burkholderiaceae_E > Lautropia. The sequence goes on along the minus strand of JBBRJB010000290.1, from coordinate 30 downwards.
GCCAGCGGCGCCTCGTCTGCTGCGGCTGGC